>JBGSME010000941.1:0-3949 GCA_041740335.1 Bryobacteraceae bacterium
GGCTCAGAAGGTTCACTTGTCCGGCTACCATGTTGCCGTACTCGGCGGGCGGCACGCCCTTGATCGTGTGGACTTCCTGAATAGCCTCAATGCTCATGATGTCGATCAGGTTCGGCTGCAGGTAGGCGGATGAGTAGCGGCCTTCGGGATTGCCGCTGGCATCGGTGCCGTCCACCGTGTAGGAGACGCCGTTCTTGCCCACGCCGTTCATTCGCACACCCTCGTTGGCCATCGTGACGCCGGTGTTGACCGCCAGCAGATTGGTGTAGTTGCGGCGGAATACCGGCAGTTCCGTGATCTTGGTCTTATCGAAAGTGTTCAACTGCTCCGAAGACACGGTGTTGATCAGCGCGGCGCTGCCCTCAACGGTTACCGTTTCAGACGTTGCGCCCACTTCGAGGATGTAGGTCTGGCGGACGTTCTGCGCGGCCGACAGCGTGAGTCCGGAGCTTTCGAGTCCTTTGAATCCCGCTGCCTCTACCTTGATCCGGTAGTTTCCAACTTTCAGGAAGTCAAAGTTCGCTTCACCTTGGGTATTGGTTGAACGCGCAACGGCGGTCCCCATCTCATAGTGGGTCAACGTCACTTTGGCATCGGGAACGGATCCGCCCGTGGAGTCGGTAATCACGGCATGAAACGTGGCCGTTGTTTGTTGCGCAAATGCCGCGAACACGCTGGCCAGACACACCAAGGCCCCTTTATACAACTTCATGGTTGCTCCTTATCGTTAAGACGGCTCGAAATGTTCCGGACCGCGTAAGTTCAGACGGACCAGTGGCGCAGCCGAAAGCACAGCACGTATTATTAGGACTGAGCGCAAACGAATCTGCCCCTGAACAAGACAGGCGGTAGTATATCAAGGTCTTCGGCAGTACAAAAGGGGCCGTAATCGATTTACATAATTAATAAATATCAATCAACTTACGCGGCCGTAATGTATCTGGCTGGATTGCTATAATGCTGGCCTGTAGTTCCGCTAGCTGATGGCCAAACGAAAATCGCCGCCCAAGCCCGCTCTGAAAGCCGATGCTCCGCGAACTGCCATCGCCATCCCCTGGCAATGGATTGCGCCGGCGGTTGTACTGCTGGCTTACGCGGTTCCACTTTTCAGCCCCAACGCGAGCATCCAATGGGATGCCGTGGACGTTCACTATTCGGCCCAACGGTACTTCGCGGAACGCATGTTTCATGGCGGCCTGCCATTCTGGACACCCTACATCTTCTCCGGTTTTCCTTTTTTGGCCGATCCCCAAACCGGCGCATGGTATCCGGGAAACTGGATCTTCCTGATGGCGGGAGCTGGGCCCAAGGCGTTGGAAGCGGAACTGGCCTTGCACGCGGTTCTGGCGGCGGCCGGCGTGTTTGCTCTACTGCGGCGATGGTTTGTCGGAAGCGCGGCCGCGGCGGGCGCGCTGAGTTACTCGCTCGGCGGGTTCTTCGCCGGACATAGTTCTCATATTGGTATGTTCGAGTCCGCCGCGCTGTTCCCGTGGATACTCGTGGCCCTGTTCATCGCCGCGGACGGCCGCTTCTTCCGTGGAGCGTTTTGTGGCACGCTGACCGGCGGCGCCCTCGTGCTTGCCGGACACTTCCAGACCGCCCTCTATGCGTTTGCGGCGGCACTGTTGATGTCGATTGTGATTGGGATCCGGCGAAGCGAAGAGGCCCGGAGAGCCATCGGATTCATATTGATCGTCGTGGTTGGGAGCGCCCTGCTCTCCGCGATTCAGACACTGCCAGGATTGGAGTTGGCCACGCGATCGGTTCGTGCGGCTGCCGACTACCGGGGAAGCACGGAGGGAGCGCTCGACATGGGCGCCGTGGCGACTCTGTTGGCGCCGGACTTTCTGGGTGCGAAGTCGGAGAATTACACCGGCCCGGGCGACGTGACGCAATACTACTTCTACTCCGGATTTCTGCTGCTGCCGCTTGTTCTGTTAGGTTGGCCGCGCAATTCCGCTGTTCGTCCGTACGCGCTGGCACTGGGGATTCCGGCGGTCCTCTACATGGCGGGTCCGGCACTGGGAGTTTTTCACGCCATTGCCTGGCTCCCCGGCTTTCGGAACGTTCGGGCGCCGGTTCACGCGTGGTTTGTCGTGGCGCTAGCGTTGGCGATGTTGGCCGCGGCGGGCGTGGAATGGCTGGAATCGCGCTGGCATTGGGCGGGTGTTGCCGTGGTTGCCGTTCTGGCCTTCGATTTGTGCGGCACAAACTTTTGGACCAATCCGCTCGCCTACGCACATCAAAGTTTCGAATCTTCGTATGGGAAGAGCCTGGATATGGTCCGCAGTCAGGTTGTGCCGGATGTGCCTGCTCTCACGCGATTCGACGCGCCTGACCAGATGGCGGCGCTCGGGCCGCTCAATCATCCGCTCGACCTGCGGTTGGAAGCTACCTATGGTTACAACCCTCTGGCGCTGTCCCACTACGCCGAGTTCCGGCAAGCCGCCGCCGGCAACCCGAAGTTGCGGGACTCGCTCTCGGTAAGCCGCATCGCCGATACGACGGGCGCCCTGAAGGACAACGATTCCCGATTGCCGCGCGCCTACTTTCCGAAGGAACTGATCGTTGCGCCGAATGACGCTGAGTCCCGGCGCGCTCTGGATACGTTGGATCCACCGCGGCAGGCGGTAATTTCCGCGCCGCTAGATAGCGCGCTGGAACAAGACGAAGGCGCAACCGTAACGATCGGCTCCGCGGACGAACAGTCCTACCGCCTCCGTTACAAGACGGCGAAGCGCAGCTTGATCCGCTTGGGGATCCCTTACTATCCTGGATGGGAGGCGGCCGTGGATGGCACCCCGTGTGCGGTGATGCGGGCCGACCATGCGTTGATGGCGATCGTCGTACCCGCGGGCGAAAAGCAGTTAGATCTTCGATTTCGATCTACGCATTTCGGAACTGGCGCCGCGCTGAGTGTTTGCGGTATCCTGCTGCTGGCCGGATTGGGATTAAAAGGCCGGAATCGGCCCACGGAAACAAACTGAGTAAGCGAACCAAGTTGGCTACAGGTCGAAATGCAGCGCTGAGCCCGGCCACTTGGCCGGCCCGGCTGCGGACCTGGCTCGAATCAAAGAGTTTGCTGCTGGCAACCGCTGCCATTCTGGTCGCGACGCTCCGTATCGTGGCTACCTATCCGGTATTCAATCATACGATCGATGAACCGGCGCACATCGCCTGCGGGATGGAATGGCTGTCCGGCGGTTCGTATATTCTGGAACCGCAGCATCCGCCCCTGGCGCGAATCTTCTCTGCTGCCGGACCTTTTCTTGCGGGCGTGCGCAGCCAGGGCCGCGACGGGATTTATAACGAGGGCGCGGCCATCCTCTATCACGAAGGAAAGTATGAGCGCAACCTCGCGCTCGCGCGGGCCGGAACGCTCCCGTTTTTCTGGCTGGCATGCGCGATGCTTTACATGGCCGGTGCGCGTTGGTACGGAAAAGCGCAGGCGGCAGTGGCAGTGCTCTTTTTCACATTGCTGCCACCGATACTGGCTCACGCATCGCTCGCAACCACGGATCTCGCTCTGACGGCAACGGCGGGGCTGGCGTTTTACGCCCTGCTGGTCTGGGCCGGGGATCCGGCAATGGCGCGCGGCGCGATCATGGGTTTCGGCTGCGCATTGGCGGTGCTGTCAAAGTTCTCGAGCCTGGTATTTTTGCCGGCCTGTGCCGGCGCAATCATACTCGCACGGATGTTACTTGCCGCGCGCGCAGCGCCCCCGCTGCGCGGCTTGATTTCGGCGAGAAGCGGGTTATCGCTGCTCGCGGCGCTCCTCGCCGGCGCAATCACGGTATGGGCCGGCTACCGCTTCTCGATCAGCGGCGGCGTGCCTGCTCCTGAGTTATTCGCCGGACTTCGCCAGGCTTACGAACATCAGTCGAGCGGCCACACGTCGTATCTGCTGGGTTCGCGCAGCACGTCGGGATTCTGGCTTTTCTATCCGGTC
>JBGSME010000942.1:0-6435 GCA_041740335.1 Bryobacteraceae bacterium
AATCGCCCGTCGACGTCAACCAGCAGCCGCCGGACTCCACGCATCACCAACCCGTCCTCGGCCCCATACCGCCGCGGTTGCCGCGATCCCGGGCTCAGCCGGTACAGATTCCCCCGGTTGTCCCCCGTCCAGACCGCGTCGTCCGGCGTCACCGCCAACGCATAGTGCGCCGCCGGCGTTCCCGTCGCCGTCCGCTCCAGCGACACCATCCCCGTTTCCCTGTCCAGCCGCGATCGATAAATTCCGTTGTCGGATCCCACCCACAGCGCACCCGTACGGTCTCGCCCAATGGACCACACATAGTCGTCGCTCAACCCCTCCTGCGCCGTCCAGCTCTGCCACTCCAAATACCCCAGCCAGCGCTGTACGCCCGCCCCCACCGTCCCGATCCAGACCCCGCCTTCGCGGTCCACCAACAACGCTCCCGCTGCCCTCGTGGCTACTCCCTGCGCCACCCCCGCCGGCTCCCAGATCCCATCCCGGTACATCGCAACTCCGTTCCGCGATGTCAGTATCGGCGTTCCCTGCGAATCGAAAACCAGCGCCGCGCGCCGGTCCGTGATCAGTTCCGGCGGATTCCCCAACTCCTCCCACTCCTGCTTCCCCGCCCTCCGCACCAGGCACCGCTTCTCGCTCCGGATGTATAAGCTCCCCTTGCCATCGGAAGCGATCACTTCCCACGGTCCCGCCGGCAGCGATTCGTCGAAGGCTGCCCGCTGAATCGCAAGGCTACCCCCTCTCTCCTCCAACCGGCAAAGCCGTTCCCCGCAGCCCATCCAGACTCCATCGGCCTCATCCACGTGCAGCGAATGCAGTCGCGAGGCATCCTTCGGAAGCGACGCCATCGTCACCGTCCGCGCCCCTCCCGCGCTCCGCACCACCGCCACTCCCTGATCCACCGCCGCATACACCACGCTTCGCGAATCGGACCCAATCCCATTCTTGAAGAACATCTTCCCGCCGGTCCCAGCCCCCGCCGACACTCCGATCGCCTCGAACCGGTCCCCGCTCAACCGGAATACGCCCAGGTCGGTCCCCACCCACAGTGCCCCGTCCTCGCTCTGATGCAACGACTGTATGTAGTTGCCCACCAACCCATGTTCCCGTCCATAGTCCTGAAACCGCCGCCCGTTGTACCGAAAAAGCCCGTTCTGCGTCCCCACCCACACAAACCCGTCCCGGTCCTGATACAGGCACTCCACACTCAGGTTCGCCAACCCGTCGCTCTGCCCATACGATCGAAACTCGTACCGCTGCCCCCAAAGCGATGCCAGTCCCGCAAGCAGGACCAGCCACACAGCGATTGCGATGCGAACCCCGGCCATGTTGAAAATCGAAGGATCCCTACATCCCTCCATCGGGCGGAACCCGAACCGCCTTTAGAAATGGGGACAGTCCCCGTTTCTCAACACGCCTCCGAATTATCTGGATTGTCCCCTGCGGCCACAACCGCCCTCAAGCAACCCACCAGCCCACCCCGCTCTGGATCGCCGGCGCGGCGCTACTCGACGCTGACCGTCACCCCGGATTGCGACGCCTGTCCGGCGATCGTGACGACAACAGCCGATGCGCCGCTGCCAGCGTGGGCCGGGATGGTCACCTTCACTTGATACACGCACCACACGCTGCCGCGAGCCCTACCCGCTTACGCCAACGCGGCCGGCTGCCCGCCGATAGTCACAGTAGTGTTGGATACCGCCATCCCGCTTCCCCCGCCGGTAAGATAGATCGCGATGATTGAGCCCTTCCGGGCGGGAGCGGTGCCGCTATTCACAGTAACCGCCTGATTGATGATCGCCCGGTGCGGCAAGCTTCAGCCAGTTGCCGCCGTTTTTGAGTGGTGGCGTAGACCGAGTAAGTGGGTCGCGCGTTCACTCCAGAGTGTTCCAGTTCTACCGTCTGGGCAGCCGCGCTAGCCCCCGTGAAGGTCAGCCGTGTGGCGCTGTCGGAAAGATTCGCCGATCTTCCCCCCTACACGAATTCACCCTCACGAAACAAGGGGGCCTCCGCTCCGGGACCCTCCCCCACCCCATCCCCGATATACTGGTCCCGTGAAATCACCCCTCCCGGCCCTCGCGCTGGCCATCGCCCTAGCCTCGCAATCCCCCGCCGCGGACCCTCTCGTCTTCTCCTTCTTCCGCAACAACGGCGAAGACGGCCTCTATCTCGCCACCAGCCCCGACGGCCTCACCTGGACCCCGCTCAACGCCGGCAAGCCCATCCTCCATCCCGAAGTCGGCGAATCCAAATTGATGCGCGACCCCTCCATCCTCCGCGCTCCGGACTCCACCTTCCACATGGTCTGGACCACCGCCTGGGAAGGCAAAACCATCGGCTACGCCTCCTCCAAGGATCTGATGCATTGGTCCCCCCAAAAAGCCATTCCCGTCATGGACGCCTTCCAAGGAGTCGCCAACTGCTGGGCTCCCGAGCTGTTCTACGACCGCGGCGAATTCGTCATCCTCTGGGCCTCCACCGTCGCCGGCCGCTTCCCCGAAACACTCGGCACCGCCGGCAAGAAAAACAATCACCGCATCTATGCCACTCGCACCCGTGATTTTATATCCTTCACCCCCGCAAAACTCTTCTACGATCCTGGCTTCGTCGTCATCGACGCCGCTCTGTTCCGTCCCGGCGGCAAACATCGCTACGGGATGGTCGTGAAAAACGAAACCCTCACCCCCCCGGCCAAGAACCTCTTCCTCGTCTACGCCGATTCCCTCGACGGCCCCTGGACCAAACCCGGCCCCCCCATCTCCGGTCCCGATTGGGCCGAAGGCCCCAGCCCCATCCACATCGGCGCTTACTGGTACATCTTCTTCGACAAATATCGCGACCATCGCTACGGCGCCCTCCGCTCCCCGGACTTGGCCCACTGGGAAGACATCACCCCTCAGATCGCACTCCCCGCCGGCGCACGCCACGGCACTATATTTTTCAAGGAGGCTTCCCAACACAAATGACCCGCCGCCAGCTCCTTTCAACCGCCGCCCTCTCCCTCGCCGGCTGCGCCACCCGCACAGCATCCAACTCGCGCCCCCCGAACATCGTCCTCATCATGGCCGACGACCTCGGCTATCACCACCTCGGCAGCTACGGCCAAACACGCATCCGCACGCCCCACCTCGACCGCATGGCCTCTACCGGACTCCTGTTCACCGACGCCTACGCCGGCTGCACCGTCTGCGCCCCCTCCCGTAGCGCCCTCATGACCGGCCTCCACACCGGACACACACCCGTCCGCGGCAACGGCGGCGGCTCGCCACTCCCTGCAACTTCGGTCACCATCGCCGATACCCTCCGCCAGGCCGGCTACGCCACCGGCATCTTCGGCAAATGGGGACTCGGCGAGATCGGCACCGAAGGCATCCCCACACGCCACGGCTTCGACGAAGCACTCGGACCGCTCCATCAAATCCACGCGCAGTATTATTACCCCGAATTCCTTTGGAAAAACGAGACCCCATTCCCTCTCCCCGGCAATCGTAACGGTGGCCAGCAACAGTATGCCCCCGACATTATGGTCGACGGCGCAATCGATTTCATGCGCCGTCACAAGCAACGGCCCTTCTTCCTTTACCACCCTTCCATCATTCCGCACCACGAATATCAGGCCCCTCCCGAAGCGATCGCCGAGTACGACGGCAAATTCGCCGAATCGCCTTTCGTTCGTGAGGACCGTGGCTTCGCTCCCCAGCCCCATCCCGTCGCCGCCTTCGCCGCCATGGTCACCCGCCTCGATGCCCACGCCGGACGCATCCTCGCCGAAATCGACGCGCTCAACCTCGCCAACGATACCCTTGTCATCTTCACCAGCGACAACGGCGCAGCCGGCAGTTTCCAGCCCCTGGTCGACGCCTTCGACGGTTCCGCTCCCCTCCGCGGTTTCAAGACCGATCTCTACGAGGGCGGCATTCGCGTTCCGATGATCGCCCATTGGCCCGGCAGAATCGCCCCCGGACGCACCGCGCATCCATGCGCCTTCTGGGACTTCTTCCCAACCTTTGCCGCTCTCGCCGCCGCGCCCGCCCCTTCTCCCACCGACGGAACATCGTTCCTGCCCACCCTCGAACACCGCTCCCAGCCCGTCCCCGATTTTCTCTACTGGGAGACAACACGCCGCGGCAAACTCGTCCAAGCCGTCCGCGCCGGCAACTGGAAAGCCGTTCGCCTCGAACCAACGGCGCCCATCGAACTCTACGATCTCGCCGCCGATCTCGGCGAATCAAAAAACATCGCCGCCCAACACCCCCAAGTCATTTCGCGCATCGAGGCCTATCTCGCCAACTGCCGTCACGATCCCCCCAAGCTCGCCGAGCCCGGATGGCAAAAGCCCAAGTTGGGATAATCACAGCAACTTCGAAAAATATTAGGCAAATTCTATCTGGTTGCCCAACCGGCACTTACACCGCAATCCCAGGCCGAAAAGAACCACTCGGGTTTGCAGGCGTCACGCCCTGCTGGGCTATGATTTCGATTATCAGGCTGGCGTCGGCGCGGCCTGTCAGATCGAGGAGAAGGAGAGACGAAAGTGACGGAGCGAACCCAACAGGCCGTTTGTTTTGAACGCTCCTCGGAACCACCGAAGCCAAATGCGAACCCGTATCCATTGGCGATATGCTGAGAAGCGATGCAACGGCGCACTTTCCTCCAATCGGCCTCCACCACCGCGGCCCTCGCTCAGGCTCCCGCCACGGCTCGCCCGAACATCCTGCTCTTCTGCACTGACCAACAGCGCTTCGACACCATCTCCGCCCTCGGGAACCCGCACGTCCGTACCCCGAATATTGACCGTCTCATCCACTCCGGCGTCGCCTTCGAAAACGCCTATTGCCAGACCCCGATTTGCACACCCAGCCGCGCTTCGTTCCTCACCGGCTGCTACGCCAGCGCGCTCCACGTCAACCGCAACGGCAACGCCTTCTTCCCCCCGCAATTCACCCCGCGCCTGATCTCCCGTATCCTCAACACCGCCGGCTACGACTGCGGCATGGTCGGCAAGTTCCATCTTTCCTCGGCCTACAAACGCGTCGAACCCCGCCTCGACGACGGCTATCGCCTCTTCGAGTGGAGTCACGGGCCGCGCCCCGATTGGCCCGTCGAACAGCAAAGCTACATCCGCTGGCTCCGCGACAAAGGCGTCGATTTCACTGCCGAATATGCCAAGCGCAAGTTCCCCGATCGTCCCGCCGAATTCAACGCCGGCATCGCCGCCGCCTATCACGAGGCCACCTGGTGCGCCGAAACTGCCGCCTCCTGGATCAGAACCGGACTCAGCAAACCCTGGTTCATCACAGTCAACACCTACGCCCCTCATCCCCCCTTCCATCCCCCGCCCGAGTTCCTCGAACGTATGAACCCCTCCTCCATGCCGCTGCCCCTGTGGGGACCCGGAGACGCCGCCAACCAGTCCCGATTCACCAACGTCGACTTCCAGTCCAAACCGGTCGACCCCGCCGCCTATCCCAGCCGCATGATGAAGGCCGCCTACTACGCACAAATCGAATTCGTCGACGATCGCCTCGGCATGGTCCTCCGCGCGCTCGAAGAGACCGGCCAGCGCGACAACACCCTCATCGTCTTCACCAGCGATCACGGCGAAAGCATGGGCGACCACGGCTTCAAACACAAAGGCTGCCGCTTCTACGAAGGACTCTCCCACGTCCCACTCATCTTCTCGTGGCCCGCGCGCTGGCCCACAAACATCCGCCGCAAAGCGCTCGCCGAACTCACCGACATCGTCCCCACTCTGCTCGAATCGGCCGGCCTTCCACTCCCCGGCTACCTCCACGGCAAGTCCCTCCTGCCCCTCATCGCGGCTGACGGATCTGCCCGGGACCACCATCGTGGCTTCGTGCGCTCCGAGTATCACGACGCGCTCGACATGCCCGGCGCCTCGCACGCCAACATGCTCCGCAACGATCGCTACAAGCTCGTCTGCTATCACGGCAACGAATGGGGTGAGCTCTACGACCTCGAAAAAGACCCCCACGAGTTCAACAATCTGTGGGCCTCCAGGCAACACGCGGCGCTCCGCCTCGACCTGACGAAACAACTCTTCGACGCCGTCATGCAGACCACTGACCCCGGCCAGCCCCGCGTCGGGCCCATGTAAGGAACACCGCTATGAATCGCCGATCCTTCCTCGGTACCCTCGCCATGAGCCACACCGCCGCCGCCTCGCAGTCCTCCGCCAAACCGCCGGACATGCTGCTGTTCATCGCCGATGACCACTCCTGGGTCGACACCGGCTGCTATGGCGCACGGCATGTCGCTACTCCGAACATCGATCGCACCGCCGCCGAAGGCGTCCGCTTCACCCACGCCTTCACCGCTACCGCCATGTGCGCCCCCATGCGCCAGCAGATGATGACCGGTCTCTTCCCCGTCCGCAATGGCGCTTATCCCAACCACAGCCACATCAAGCCCGGCATC
>JBGSME010000943.1:0-2899 GCA_041740335.1 Bryobacteraceae bacterium
TTGTGAGCGTTCCGTTTTCGAAGATGATCGAGAAATCGTTGACCCGGGACGGTGTGCGGTACGACGTCCAGGGGGACCAGATCATCGTGGTGGGAGACGACTCACCGCGATTCGCGGATCTGCTGCATGTGGAGACGCGGCGGCCGATGACGGAAGGGGTATTGAATCCGGCCGAGCCGGAGAGCGTGCCGGTAATCCGAAAGATCATCGAGGGGATGGTTCTGAATGGAGAAGAGAAGCCGACGGTGTGGTTCTCTGTGCCGGCTGCGCCATTGAGCGCCGAGGAAGGTCTGACGTATCACGAAGCGACTTTGCGGCAGGTATTTTCGGAATTGGGATGCGAAGTGACGAGCATCAACGAGGGGCTGGCGGTGGTGTATTCGGAATTGGAAGACACCAACTATACGGGGATCGGGGTGAGCTGCGGCGGCGGTTTGTGCAACGTATCGCTTTCGTTTTTGTCGATGCCGGCGATGAGTTTCAGCATACCGAAGGGGGGAGACTTTATCGACGCGAGCGCGGCGTCGGTGACCGGGGATCTGGCGAACCGTGTGCGGCTGACCAAGGAAGAGAATTTCCACTTCAACGGGCATTTTGTGGACAAGCTGCAGCAGGTGTTGACGGTGTACTACGAAGACATGATGCTGTCGCTGATCGGCACGATGAAGGAGGCATTTTCGGACCAGCGGCGGATGCCGAAGTTGAACCGTCCGATACCGATCGTGCTGGCGGGAGGGACGTCGTGCCCGCCAGGATTCCGGGACCGGTTCGAGAAACTGCTGCGGGCGACGAAATTCCCGGTGGAGATCTCGGAAGTTCGGATGGCGAAAGATGCTACGACTGCGACGGCGCGAGGGGCGCTGATAGCGGCGTTGACCGAGGCGGAATAGACCAACGACTTTTTCGACTTAGTTTCTCCTGCGAGTGACCTAGCCTCGTCTGGCACGGCAATCCACCGTGCCGGGCGAGGCCTTTTTTTTGGGGGGACTGTCTGTCAAGTAGGGCGTGGAACAATTTTTCCTTTGTTATGATTGAGTTACATGTGAAATCTGGCGCTCTATGAAAAAGTGTGCTAAAACATAAGTCGTAGGACACCGGTGTTGGTCCGGCGTTCGGTAGATAGCAGACCAACTCTCAAATTCTAAGTTCAGACAGGTGGAATGTCAGGAGGTTTACGAACAATGAAAGTTCGCCCACTCTACGACCGCATTGTAGTAAAGCGGCTCGAGGATGAAGGAGAAACAGTCCAAGGCGGGATCATTATCCCGGACTCGGCGAAGGAAAAACCGCAGCAGGCGGAAGTGGTGGCCGTCGGCAAGGGCAAGCGCCTGGACGATGGCAAGTTGGTGCCGCTCGAAGTGGAAGTCGGGAACCGAATCCTGTTTGGGAAATATTCGGGGAACGAAATCAAGATGGACGGCACCGAGTATCTGATCCTGCGCGAGGACGAGATTCTCGGCGTGATCGAGTCGTAGTTGACTCGACGCCAAGGTACTCGAAACCCAGGATTAGAAACAGGAAAACAGTAGGAGACAGCAATGCCAGCAAAGCAAATTGTTTATAGCGAGACTTCGCGCCAGGCGATTTTGCGCGGCGTGAATCAATTGGCCGATGCGGTGAAGGTTACGCTCGGACCGAAAGGCCGGAACGTGGTTCTGGAGAAGAAGTTCGGCGGACCGACGATCACCAAGGACGGCGTGACGGTGGCCAAAGAGATCGAGCTGAAGGATCCGCTCGAGAACATGGGCGCCCAGATGGTTCGGGAAGTGGCGTCGAAGACCTCCGATGTGGCCGGTGACGGAACCACGACGGCAACGATTCTTGCGCAATCGGTATTCCGCGAAGGCGTGAAGAGCGTGGCCGCGGGTGCGAATCCGATGGCGCTGAAGCGCGGGATCGAGCAGGCGGTTGAGAAGGTTGTCGAGCAGGTCAGCAAGGCCTCGAAGCCGGTTTCAGGCGACATGATTGCCCAGGTGGGTACGATTTCGGCGAACGGCGACACGACGATCGGGACCATCATTGCGGAAGCGATGAAGAAGGTCGGCAAAGACGGCGTGATCACGGTGGAAGAATCGAAGAGCATGATCACCGAACTGCAGACCGTGGACGGCATGCAGTTTGACCGCGGTTATCTGAGCCCGTACTTCATCAGCGATCCGGACCGGATGGAAGCCGTACTGGAAGAGCCCTACATCCTGATCCACGAGAAGAAGATCAGCAACATGAAGGACCTGCTGCCGGTGCTCGAGCAGATCGCCCGGGCCGGCAAGCCGCTCTTGATCATTGCGGAAGAAGTGGAAGGCGAAGCGTTGGCGACGTTGGTCGTTAACAAGCTGCGCGGCACTTTGAACGCGGTGGCGGTGAAGGCGCCGGGTTTTGGCGACCGCCGCAAGGCGATGCTCGAGGATATCGCGATCCTGACCGGCGGCAAGTCGATCATGGAAGAGACCGGTATCAAACTCGAGGGCGTTCGTCTGGACGACCTGGGCCGCGCGAAACGGATCACGGTGGACAAGGACAACACCACGATCATCGACGGAGCAGGCGAGCAGAAGGGCATTGAGGGCCGTATTAAGCAACTGCGAGCCCAGATCGAGGAAACCACGTCCGACTACGATCGCGAGAAACTGCAGGAGCGGCTGGCGAAGCTGGCCGGCGGCGTTGCGGTGATCAAGGTGGGCGCGGCGACCGAGACCGAGATGAAAGAGAAGAAGGCCCGTGTGGAAGATGCTCTGCATGCAACCCGCGCGGCTGTGGAAGAAGGGATTGTGTCCGGCGGCGGAGTGGCGCTTCTGCGCGCGTCTTCGGTGCTGGCCGATCTCAAGCTGGCCGGTGATGAGCAGATCGGCGTCAACATCGTGATGCGGGCCTGTGAGGAACCGGCGCGGCAGATTGCGGC
>JBGSME010000944.1:0-3571 GCA_041740335.1 Bryobacteraceae bacterium
CGGTGCCGGCCAACTCGCCCTCCGCCACGCCGCGTCCGTCTGGCCCATGGCAGTTCACGCATCGCGTCGCTTCCGGATCCAAATCGTCATCCGCCCCGGCTAGCTTTGCGCGCAGCGGCGTATCGCCCATGTACATCTTCTCCCCGGCTTGGCGCTCCGCCGCGAGCACCAGGGAAACCAGCATCAACAGACAACGCCCAACGCCAGCCGCCGTCATGGCAGCCGTTCGATTACCGCCGCCAGCCCCGCCGGGTCCGGCAGCGAGGTGCTTCTTCCAATCACATCGCCGTTCTTCGAAACATAAAAGACCTGCGTCGTATGAGCGGCCGGTTGCCCGGCCTTCTGGCCGAACGCCCTCAGGATACTCTCCAGGTCTTTCGCATTCGCGGTCACCGCTTGCCACCGGCCGCCGGCGCCGTAACGCTTCAGCCACGCCTTGAGCCCTTCCGGGGAATCCCGATCCGGATCCACCGAAATGGAGAGCAGCATGCGGTCGTCGCCCGATCGGGCCAGGCGCTTTTCGACGGAGCGGAACAGGCTCCCCAGCAGCGGACAAGCCGTCGAACAACTGGTGAAAATGAACTGCACCGCCACCGCCTTCCCGCGCACGAGTTCCGGCAGCGGGACCGGCCGCCCCTCCTGGGTGGTCACGATCACCGCTGGCAGCGGCGTCGGCGGCAACGGACCAAAACCGTGACCCGTATCGGCTGCCACGGCCGAAGCGGCGAGTAACCAAACTGCAAAACGAGCGTTCATTGGCTGAGATTACTTCTTCGCAAGGACAACAATGCCCTTCGATGGTGTTCCGTTCGCATTTACCGCGAACAGCCAGTAGTTGCCTGGCACCATAATGTTCGCGCTTTGCGGTGTTTGCAGCGTGTAAGTGGTGGTCGAGCCCGACGTGGTCTTCCGTGTGATGGACAGCGGCATGCTCCGGCTATCCGTCTGGATCCCGTGCGTCGTCGATTGCAGCCGGATCAGACGGAAGGCTGTCGTATCCGGCGAAGCCCTCACCCGCAGCGTTGTTGCCGGCCGGATCGTATCGGGGACAGTTGCCGGGTACAACGTGGGCGGAGTTGCCGGTGCCCCATTCGCGTCAAACATGTATGGAGGCGAATAGATCTGCCCGTCCAAGTGGTTCACTCCGCAAGGTCCGCAAAGCCCGCCGCCCGTGCTGAGAACGCGGCCGTCTTCTAAGAGTGCCGCCGCGCTGTGGTAAGGCCTCGGCACAGTAAGCGAAGCCACCACCCGCCACTGGCCGGTATCGGGATTCCAGATCTCAGCCGGCAGCACCGCCCCGGCGTCAGTGAACTGCATCGAAACCGTGTTGCCCCCGATCGCCATTACCTCACCGTTCGGCAGATTGATCGTGTAGTGAAAAACGCGGGCATAATGCATGGGAGCCGTCATCGCTACAAGCGGCACAGGCCCATTGATGTCGATCGTAAGCGCCTCTTTCGTCGCGCTTGGATTCTTGTTCAAATCGCGCCCGCCGGTAATCAGTATCTTTCCCGGCGCGTACATCAAAGAGCTGCCCCACATGCGTAAGCGATCGTTGTTGATCCTTGGGCCGAGAGGCGCCACGGTCCCGCCTTCGAACGGGTCGACGTAGTGCATCGTCGGTGTCGGTCCCGAATGGAAAAGCCTTCCATTCGGCGCCACATGCAGCCAAGGGAACCACTCGAAATCCTCCGCGTGGAAAGTGTGCCATTCCTCCAGGATGCTTTCCCAACGCGGACCGTAGATTTCCGTCCAAGTGTTCGTCGCCGGATCCCAAAGCTCCGGAAAGGGTTGATCGTTCGCGCCGAGAACGAGAAATGCTTTTCCGTTCGGGAGCGCGACGTTGGTGCTGTACCAACGCTGCTGGATCGTGTTGCCGCTTGCCGACCACGATAACGTCTTCGGGTTAAAGATACTTGTCAATCGGACAGACGCCCCGCCCCCGGCGACAATCGTCCTGCCGTCCGCCAACGTCGCCAAGCCCGCGCAAAACATGTTGTGGCGGGTGTTGTCCAACTTCTGGATCCTGTTGTTCCGGGGGTTGAATACCGTGGCCACCGTGTAATTCGGCTCCGCCGGGTTGAAATCCACTGCGTTGGCCGCCGCCCACCCGAGGATCCGGCCATCTGGCAACTGCGTCAAATGTACCGGAACGTGGGGCCATGGGATCACCGGTCCCCAACTCCCTACTGTGGAAGTTTGAGCCGGTGCTGGAACCGCCTGGACCAATGCGAGAGCGAATACCCCGATGCCAACATAGCGTGCGCGATTGAACATCTCCGTCCCTCTTTTCAAAATTGACTGTTCTCTATTCTCAATCCGCACGCCGAAGATAGCAAGGAGATTAGTGCCGGCCTATAAAATAAGTTACCCCTGTGCCGTAAGTTACTCATGGAACCACTGGTACTATCGGCCTGCATTTGCCCGCGAACTTGCCCCGCTCGGAATTGCCGGACGCCTCTCCGTGGTGTCTACTGTCTAAGGAGGCTCGAATATGAGGACCCGTTTTGTTTACCTGTTCACCTTGCTCGCGGCGGCCTTCGTTTGGGCGCAGTCGCCTCCGGCTTCGAACCGGAATGTCATCGTCTATGGCGAATCCGGGCGGTTCGCCGGTTGGCCGGCGAATCATGGCATATGGTCATGGGGCAACGAAATCGTGGCCGGTTTCGAAGTTGGCTATTTCCGAGTTAATCCTCGCGGCCACGCGATTGACTACAGCCGTCCCGCCGAGCACGTACTGGCCCGTTCCATGGATGGCGGGGAGACCTGGAAGATCGAAAAGCCGCCAGGGCTGCAGCCGCCTCCGGGTGAGAAGGTGGCCGGTGTTCCTGCGCCCAACGGCGGCAGGCAACTGAGCGATTGCCCGGGCGGCGTCGATTTCCGAAATCCGAATTTCGTTTTCACCGCCAGGATGACCGACATCAACGCCGGCCAGTCCCGATTCTATTATTCGATGGATCGTGGCCGGACGTGGGCGGGCCCGTTTCGGTTGCCGAACTTCGGCGCCAAAGGCACCGCCGCGCGAACCGACTATCTCATCAACGGCAAACACGATATGACCATGTTTCTTACACTCGCCAAATCCAACGGACGCGAAGGCCGCGTCGCCTGCGTGCGCACCACCGACGGCGCCAGGACTTGGCGGATGGTTTCCTACGTCACTCCGGAGCCGGACGAGAACGAATTCGCCATCATGCCCTCGTCGATCCGCCTCGACGCCAAAACCATCCTGACCGCCGTGCGCTACCGGAAGTTCATTGACCTCTACCGCAGCGATGACGATGGTGAAACCTGGTCTAGGGTCGGGAGACCTGCCCCCGCAACCGGCGGCAATCCGCCCGCCTTGCTGAAACTGAAGGACGGCCGGTTGGCTTTGGCATATGGCTATCGTTTGGAACCCTTCGGCGTCCGTGCCCGGCTAAGCAGCGACAACGGCAAGAACTGGAGCGGCGAGATCGTCCTGCGATCCGATGGCGGCAGCGGGGACCTTGGGTATCCCCGCATGGTCCAGCGCCCCGATGGAAAGTTGGTGACGGTTTACTACTTCAACACCGGTGCCAGGACCGAACGC
>JBGSME010000945.1:0-2456 GCA_041740335.1 Bryobacteraceae bacterium
CGCCGGGGAAGCGGTGGAAGGGGAAGCGGAGGCGGAGAGTGCGCATGGCTACTTCGCGGGGCGCGAGATGTGGGAATCCGATTGGAGATGCCTCGCGTGGACGGCGGAGGGCCGGCGGCGGCAGGAGAAGGATCCGGCGGAAGCGGCGGAGTCCGGCCGGGAGTCTCTACGGCGGTGGGAGGAACGGCTGGGGCCGGAAGCTTTCGCGGTGTATGCGCGGCGGACAGATTTGGTGGAGGTCCGCAAGTTTCTGGGGGTGTGATGGCCCTTGTTGGGGCGGGATTGCGCTTGTGTGGGTAGATGTTTGATTTCTTACCTAAGAAGGATCGAGTAGTATGAGTCAGAAACAAGAGGGAGATGTGCTCCGCCAGGCAGAGTACGGGGATCCGATCATTATTGAGGATGGGTCATCCGTGCATGCGAAATCGAAGCGGGCGCTCAAGTTCGTGCAAGGCAAGCACACAGAGCAGTCCGAATTGCTGGGTGTTACGGTGATCGATCAGTTCGGGGATTCGCATCCAGTGCGGCGCCCGATCACGAAGATCGTGATCACCGCGAAGAATGACAACAACTCCGACACCATTACCGCGGAGCCCGGTGTGAGCACTGAGCCCAAGCCGATCACGATCATTACGGTGTCGAACAATCATCAGGGAGACGGAAATCAGAAGATCTCGAATTACACGATGACCCAGGTGGATATCACGGGGGCCATCGGCACTTTCACGATCAACAATCCGACCGCGGTCTACCTGCAGATTCAC
This sequence comes from Bryobacteraceae bacterium, assembly GCA_041740335.1. Classification (GTDB taxonomy): domain Bacteria; phylum Acidobacteriota; class Terriglobia; order Bryobacterales; family Bryobacteraceae; genus DSOI01. The sequence continues at coordinate 765 of JBGSME010000945.1, forward strand.
AAATGATCGCCGGCTGTCGACCGTAGTTCGGCGTGCAGCCACGCACGGGCCATGGACCAATCGCGCTTTACGGTGCGCTCGGCAACGCCCAACAGCTCGGCGATCTCGGCCTCGGTGAGCCCGGCGAAGAAGCGCAGTTCGACGACACGGCACTGGCGGGCGTCCCATTGTTCCAAGCGGGCGAGCGCTTCGTCGATGGCGAGGACGTCGTCCAGGCGGCCACCGCCGATGATCGCGGTTTCGTGCAGTTCCACGCGCCGGAGTCCACCGGCGCGTTTCTTGGCTTGGCGTTGGCGCGCGTAGTCGACCAGGATGCGGCGCATAGCTTGGGCGGCGGCGGCGAAGAAATGGCAGCGGTCCTTGAAATCCTGCTGCTGGCCGAGCAATTGAAGGTAGGCTTCATTCACGAGTGCGGTAGCTTGGAGTGTATGGTCGTTGCGCTCGCGACGCAGGTGGAGGCGGGCGATGCGGCGAAGCTGCGGATAGACGGCCTGAACCAACTGGGATTCCGCGTCCGGACTTCCGGCACGAAGGTCCGCAAGCAGCCGTGTGATGTGGTCTGGCGCCAGAGTAGGCCCTCTTTCAAAAGCAATTGTCTCATTGTAGCGGGACGCCCTAGCGTTCGCACGGAGGGGGCGGGGCCTGATATCCTGAGACGGACCCTTGATTTCCCGCACGCTCCGCGCACTTCCCTTCCTGCTCTTGTCGCCGTTGGTCACTTTGCTGGCGCTGGCGGGGCTGCTTGCTACCGATATTCTGTTCGCGCTGTTCGGACGCCGGCGCCAGCCCACGGACACGATGCCGGATACGCGGGCGGCGACGGTTGTGATCCCGAACTGGAATGGGCGTGATTTGCTGGAAAAATATTTGCCGTCGGTGGTGGCGGCGATGGCGGGAAATCCGGCGAACGAAATCATCGTGGTGGACAACGGTTCGACGGATGACTCGACGGGGTTGCTGCGCGAGCGGTTCCCAGAGGTTCGGGTGTTGGCGCTGCCGGAGAATTTGGGATTCGGCGGCGGATCGAACGCCGGGTTTCAGGCGGCGCGCAACGACATTGTAGTGCTGCTCAACTCGGATATGCGGGTGGAGGCGGGGTTTCTCGCTCCACTGCTTGCGGCATTCACAGACGGCAGGGTATTCGCGGTATCCTGCCAGATTTTTTTCACCGACCCGGCGAAGGTGCGGGAAGAGACGGGACTGACGCAGGGATGGTGGGAAAATGGCGGGCTGCGGGTGCGGCACCGGATTGAAGAGAGAGTGGACCGGGCGTTCCCCTGTTTTTACGGCGGCGGCGGATCCTGCGCATTTGACCGGCGCAAGTTTCTGGAGCTCGGAGGCTTCGACGAGTTACTCCGGCCGTTCTATCTCGAAGATACCGATCTTGGGTATATGGCGTGGAAGCGGGGCTGGAAGGTTCTGTATGAGCCGCGGTCAGTAGCTTTCCATGAGCATCGAGGGACAATCGGGAAGAAGTTCCGGCCGGACTACATTCGGACAATCGTACAGAAAAACTTCCTGTTATTCACCTGGAAGAACATCCACGAGACGGCAAAGATCGTTTCCCATTTTGGATTTACGTGGGCGGGTGCGCTGCTTTGCCTGCCGCTTGGAGACACGGTGGAGCGCCCGAATTTCGCGGCGATCGCTCGCGCGGGTCTGCAGTTGCCTGGCGCGATGCGCGCCCGGTGG
>JBGSME010000946.1:0-2597 GCA_041740335.1 Bryobacteraceae bacterium
GGCGAACGCATCGGCGCCGACAACGCCCTCGCCGCCTTCCGCGGCAGCCGCTACGTCATCGAAGGCGCGCGCAAGCATCTCGCTCTCAAAGGTCAACTCACAGACCTCGAATTCCGTCAACTCGACAAGATTCTCCTCAACGCCGCCGAATCCCCAGGCACGATTCCCGACGTCGTCCGCTCCCGCATCGAGGCCGAGGCACGCCTTGCCGCCACTCTCGATGGCTTCACCTTCTGTCTCGATAAACCTCTCCCTCCGTGCCGCTCAGTCGTTACACCGAATGACATCGACGACGTCCTCGTCAAATCCCGCGACCTCCGCCAGCGCCAGAAGTACTGGGAGGTTTCCAAGCAATCCGGATTTGCCCTTCGCGATGGCCTCGTCGCCCTCCGCGACCTTCGTAATCGAGTCGCGAAAGAACTCGGGTATACCTCTTACTTCCATCTCCAGGTCGCCGACTATGGCCTCACCGTCAAGGAAATGACCGACTTCATGGACAAAGCGGTCGCCGATACCAAACCCCTTTACGATCAGCTCCACACCTATGCCCGGCGCCGCCTTGCTCAACGCTACAAACAACAGCCGCCAGTTAAGATTCCGGCCCATTGGATCGGCAACCGATGGGGCCAGGAATGGCCCGGCATCGTCGATGCCGTCGATCTCGACCCGCTCTTCCGCGGGCGGTCCCCACAATGGATCGTTGAACAGTCCGAACGTTTCTACACGTCGCTCGGCATGCCATCTCTGCCCAAATCCTTTTGGGAACGCTCCGATTTATACCAACTCCCCGCCCGATCCAGCCGTAAGAAAAATACCCACGCCTCCGCTTGGCACATTGATCGTGCCGCCGACGTTCGCAGCCTCATGAGCGTTGTCCCGAACTTCTATTGGTTTCAAACCTCCCACCACGAACTCGGCCACGTTTACTATTACATGCTCTATTCCAATCCGGCCGTCCCACATACTCTTCGCGAAGGCCTGAATCGCGCCTTCCACGAGGCCGTCGGCGATCTCATCGGTATCGCTGCTCAACAACAACCCTACCTCCGCCAAATCGGTCTCATGCCGGAATCCATGCAAATCGACGAAACTCAATATCTCCTGAGCCAAGCCTTCGAAACCATCGTCTTTCTACCGTGGTCGGCCGGTGTCATGACCCACTTCGAAAAGGAACTCTACGAACAGGCGATCCCCGCCGATCTCCTCAACGAACGCTGGTGGCAGTATGTTTCCCGCTATCAGGGTTTCGTTCCCCCCGCACCCCGCCCGTCCAACGCCTGTGACGCCTGCACCAAAACCCACATCATCGACGATCCCGCCCAGTATTACGACTATGCGATGGCCTTCCTCATCAAGTACCAACTCCACGATTACATCGCCCGCAAAATCCTCGATCAGGACCCTCGCAAGTGCAACTACTATGGCAACAAGGAAGTGGGCCGCTGGCTCTCCGAGATTCTGAAACTCGGCGCCACCCGCGATTGGCGCCAGGTCATCCGCGAGAAGACCGGTGAGGACATCAGTTCCCGAGCCATGCTCGAATACTTCAAGCCTCTCGAATCCTATCTCGCGCGCGAGAACGCCGCACTACTCGCAAAACCCGCCGGTAATTGATCCCGCCCTCAACGCCGCGTCACCGATAACGATCGCCACGACGAGTTCCCCGCCGCATCCCACGCCCGGATCACAATCGTATTGATCCCCACGATGACCGGTATCTCCGCCGTCCAGCTTGCTCCATTCGCGATTTCGCCCTCTGCCGACCTCAGTTTCCACGTGATCCGGTCCACGCCGACATTGTCGCTAGCCGTCCCACGGACTGTCACCGTCGGTCCGCTCGCCACCGACGAACTCATCGCCGGCGACGAAATCCGCAGCACCGGTGCTGACTTGTCCTCGGTTGGTTTAGGCTCCGGTGTTCCTGGATCCTCGGGCGACGGATCCTCGGGCGACGGATCGTCCGGACCCGGTGCCGGTTCCGGCCCCGCTCCAGGATCTACAGGCTCCTCCTCGGTCCGCTCCGCGTAGATTCCCCGTATCGCGTCGATATCTTCCTGCGTCAAACGGTCGAACTTCTGGTAGTACGCATACATCACCGACCCAGGCTTGTCGGAATGTCCCAACCCCAAAGCATGCCCCAATTCGTGCAACACCACACTGTAGAGGTCGATATCGGTTCCCACCCGCCACGGCTCGGCATCGTCCAAGTGCAAGTCACCCGCCAACGGCTCCGGATTCGGCGGCGCCGGATAGAACGTGTGCGCCAACACCTTCCCCGTTCCATCGAACGGATACGGATCGCCATGCTCACCGTTGGCGAATAGGATGTCCAGTTGCTTCCCGCCATTGGCGGCCTTCCCTGCCGAAAATCCAACCTTGACATACCGGGACCACTCCGCCAACGCCCGGGCAATTTCTGCCTGCCCTGCTTCGGCGGCCACCTTCGTGCTGATGTTCAGTATCCGGTACGACAAATCCACGCCGGACTTTCCAGCGCCGTCCCAACCCTCGCCCACCCGCTCCACAAATTGCCCGATGCCGCCCGCCAGCGTCCAAGCACCGGCGCAAGCCAGAACGGCACGGCCCTGTTTCAGCGC
>JBGSME010000947.1:0-3649 GCA_041740335.1 Bryobacteraceae bacterium
ACGCCGCGGCTTCTTCCTTCGCCAGCAACCCCAGCCCGAAGATCGCCACCGCCAGCCATCGGCGTTCGTATGTCCAGGCGAGGAGTGCGCCGAGACAGAAGGCCGTCGCCAGCAGCGTGCTGCGCGCGAAGACGTAAACGACAGCTTCGGTCTGGATCGGATGCACCGCGAATAGGAACGCCGCCACCAGCGCGGCGTTGCGCGGAATCCGGTATCCCAGGCAGAGCAGCAACAGGCACGCCGACAGCATGTGGATGCCGAGGTTCACGGCGTGATATCCCGTGGGGTCGTCCCCGCCCAGCCGATAATTCGTCCAAAAAGTGAAGTAGGTGAGCGGCCGGGACTGCGCCGGACGCCACACACTCAACCAGCCGCCCGGCGAGGTGATCGCGGCGTCTGCGAACAAAGCGTGATCGTCAAAATGAAAGGGCGCGCGAAGAGCCGATCCAAACGTGAGGAGTGTCACGCTCAGCAACAACAAGTAGGGGAGGAACCGGCGCAATGTTATTATGTTATGTCATTTTGGCCCAGAAACCCATCACACTGGCGGCCGCCGGCAAAACAACGGCAACCCGGCCCAAAACGGCTGCCGAGCGGGCCAAGCGCCTCGCCGCGATCCTCGCCGGACTCGATGCCCTATACCCAAATGTCACCTGCGAGTTGGACCACTCGAGCGCTTGGCAGCTTCTTGTGGCGACGATCCTTTCGGCCCAGTGTACCGACAAACGCGTGAATATGGTGACTCCGGCGCTGTTCCGCAAATACCCGGCCATCGAGGATTTCGCCAACGTCAGCCAGGACGAGCTAGCCGGCGATATCCGGTCCACCGGCTTTTTCAACAACAAGGCGAAGTCGATCATCGGCGCGGCGAAAACGGTGTTGAGCGAGTTCGGCGGCGAGATTCCGCAAACCATGGATGAGATGCTCCGGATTCCGGGCGCGGCCCGGAAGACCGCCAACGTCGTGCTCGGAACCGCCTATGGCATCGCCAGCGGCGTGGTCGTCGATACCCACATGGCGCGCATCGCGAATCGTCTCGATCTTACCCGCGAGACCGATCCGGTGAAAATTGAACGCGATCTCATGAAGCTGGTCCCACGGGAACGCTGGATTCTCTTTTCCCATCAGGTGATCCATCACGGCCGGAAGCTATGCGCGGCGCGCAATCCAAAATGCCAGGAGTGCCCGATTGAGCGGCTCTGCTTTGCCAAAGACAAGTCGGTTTAGCGCCGCGGCATTGGCTCTGCAGGCCGCGCTCTTCGTCGCATGCGTCAGCCAGCCGGATTACTACGCGCCGCCTACCCAACGCCGCGCGGGCCTCGCTCCCGGCACCAGCCGCCTGCGGCACTACATTCGGATGAACGATCCGGCAGCCCCGGACCACATCCTGCGCGACATCAGCGAAACCGTCGAAGCCGACAGTTGGCGTTGGACGGCCCAACGGCCCCTGCTTCGTTTCGTGGTCCCTACCATCGATGGGCTGCGCCTCGTGATGGATTTCGCGTTCAACTCGGAAACGATGGCGCAGACGGGCCCCGTCACCATCCGTTTCTCGGTGAACGGCAAACTGCTCGACACGGTGAAGTATGAGAAACCCGGCGGGCAGCGTTTCGAGAAGGCGGTTCCGCGCGAGTGGCTGGCCGGCGGTGAGGACGTGGTGGTGTCGGCGGAACTCGACAAGGTATGGGTCTCGCCCGATGACGGAAACAAGCTCGGCATCATCCTCACCGGAGCCGGCTTCCTCGATTGATGCCTCAGGCCGCCTACATCGTCTTTGCATGGTGGTTCACCGCCGCGGTGTCGATCGCCGCCGGACGGATCGTGCTACGGCGGCTGTCGATTCCGCTGACGCGCCCCGAATCCTCGGCGTTCGCATTCCTGCTGGGTTCGGCGGTCCTGAGCAACGTGACCTTCTTGCTGGCGGCGGCGCAGTTGCTCTACAAGGGCGTTTTGTTGAGCGCGGGCGTGGCGATTCTGCTGCTCCGCTGGCGGTGGCTGGGCGGGAGAAAACCCGCGGTTGAGCCGTCCGCGCCCCTTCCCAGATGGCTTTGGATCGCGGCCGCGCTAGTCGCGGCGCCCTTCGCCGCGTTATATATTTCGAACGCCATGGCGCCGGAGATATCGCCCGACGGAACCACGTATCATCTCGGCCTCGCCGCCCGATACTACCGCGAGCGTGGCTTTGCCCCGATCACGACAAACATGTACGCCAGCCTTTCCCAGGGCCTCGAAATGCTCTTCCTGTTCGCGTGGCCCTTCGGTAAACATTCGGCCGGCGCGCTGGTTCATTTGAACTTTCTGGCCGCCCTCGCCGCATTGATGGTGTGCTATGCGAGGCGCTTCGGATTTCCCGCGGCCGGGATTGCGGCGGCAGCCGCTGTGTTTGTTTCGCCCGTGATTGGGATCGATGCCGCCAGCGCCTATAACGACGTCGCTGTGGCGGCGATCCTGTTCGGCGTGTTCTATTTGGCCCGGCTCTGGGACCAGCGCGGGACCATCGAACTGGCGGCGGCCGCAGGCATCCTCGCCGGTTTCGCCTACGCCGTCAAGTACACCGCGTTCCTCGGCGCGTTGTACTTCGGCGCTTACCTGCTTTGGCGCTTGTGGCGCAAACCCGCCGAACTGGTTCGTGTTGCCGGCGTCGCGGCGCTGATGGCCGGCATCTGGATTGCCCCCTGGATGATCAAGAACGCCATTGTGGTCGGGAACCCGGTCTCGCCGTTCGGCAACCGTATCTTCCGGAACCCGAATATTCATGTTTCCTTTGAAGAGCAGTACGCGGCCCACATGCGCAACTACGGAGAGCTCCCGTCGAAATCGGAAATCCCCTTCGAGCTTACGGTTCGTGGGCAGCGATTGAACGGATTGCTCGGCCCGATGTTCCTCCTGCTGCCAATCGCGCTGGTGGCGTCGTTCACCGCCGAAGGCCGCCGGATATTGTTGGCTGGAGTCCTGTTCACGCTGCCCTACGCGGCCAACATCGGGACTCGATTCCTCATCCCCGCGCTGCCGTTTTGGGCGCTGGCGATGATGCTCGCCTTGTCGCGATGGCGGCCCCTGTTGCTCTTGTTCGTCGCCGCGCATGCCGTGACGTCATGGCCCGGCATCCTCAAACGGTATGCCGACCCATACGCGTGGGCGCTTGACCGGATGGTATGGCGAGCGTCCCTGCGAATCGAGCCCGAACAAAAGTTTCTAGCGGATAATTGGCCGCCTATTCAGGTGGCGGACATGCTCAACGAATTGGTCCCTCCCGGCAAACGCGTATTGGCGTGGGAGGCTCAGCCGATGAGCTACACCTCGCGCGACGTCGTGGTTACGCATCAATCCGCCTACGGCGAGCGGCTGGAGCGGATCATTTGGACGCCCCTGATTCCGGAATTGCAGCCGGTGCGGATCGTTCGCTTCACCCTTCCCGGTAAACCGCTGCGCCGTGTTCGGGTTCGTCAGGCGGCGCCCGCCGGCTCGTCGGACCAGTTCCTGATCAGCGAAATGCGCCTCTTTCGCACTGGGCGCGAGTTGGCGCGCGGCCCCGATTGGAAGCTGCGCGCGAGCCCGAACCCATGGGATGTCCGCGACGCCTTCGACAACAGCGCTGTCACCCGTTGGGCAAGTTGGGAGCCGCTGTTCCCCGGAATGTTTGTCGAGG
>JBGSME010000948.1:0-3801 GCA_041740335.1 Bryobacteraceae bacterium
TCGACGCGCGCACCGGGAAACCTCTATGGGATTTTCAGGCTGGTGGACCCGTCATGGCCAATCCGATCTCGTTCGACATCGATGGCCAGCAACATGTCGCTGTCGCCGCCGATCGAGTCCTCTACGTGTTCGGACTCTAGCTATTTCAAGCGCCGCCGCAGCAAATACATCTCCGTGTTGAAGCGGACCTTGTGCATCACGTCGCGCGGCGCCACAAGCGTTGATTTCACCAGGTCCTTAAGAGAAGCCGGCGTCGCCAGCCCCGCCGCCTGAAATCCGGCAAGTTCTTCTTTCTTGATCTTCCGCAAAAACGCATCCGGCGTAAAATGCCGCGTGTAACTGTAGCAGGCGTGCGCCACCGGCATGATATAGTCGCCCGATCGCAGAACCCGCATCGCCCACTCCTTGTCCTCCGCCGCGCTCAACTTCTCGTCGACTTTGCACCCGAGCCACACACTGCGCCTCACAACCGACCCACTCGCCACCGGACCCCGCGCGAATATATCCTTCGCCGGACTGTTCGCATCGAGCGGCGCCAACTTCTCCAGATTCTGCAGCTCAGCCGTGTTCGCCGCGATCGGAATCCGTACCGCCGCCACCCGCGGATCCTCGAACGGCTCAACCACCGAATCCAGAAAATACCGCCCAACGGGCAGCGAATGCGCGCTCAGCAATAGCATCAAATCGCCCGAGCAATGCGAAAACCCAAGATTCGTCGAACGCCCGTAGGTGAACTCCCCAGCCGGTAAATGCACCAACTGCGCGCCGGCCTCCGCGATCCACTTCCGGCTGTCATCGGTGGATTCATTGTCCACTACGATCACTTCGAGCGGTCGCATCCGCTGCTCGGCGATCCTTGCCAGCACGCGGCGCAAATGATCTGACTCGTTACGATTGCGAATAACAACGGATACCGTCACTTCTTCCTCCAGGAAGCGAAATGAACACTGCTCTCAACTAAGGTATCAGCGGGCGATCGTCACCCGCTCTACTCCTTGCGGCTCGCCCGAACCGCTTGTGCCATCGCCGTGAGCGCTACTGTTGCCGGGTGTTCCCGACCCAAGGACTTTTCGAACCCCTCCAAAGCACGATCGAGAAGCGGTAGTGCCTCGTCCACGCGGTCCTGCAACAGCCGCAGCCGGCCCACGTTGTTCACCCACGCCGATGTTCGCGGATCGCTCGCGCCGAACGTCTTCTCCGCGATCGCCAATGCCTCCAGTATCACCGGTTCTGCTTCGCTGTAGCGCTCGCGCTCCAACAACACGTAGCCCAGAAACTCCGACGCCGAGAGATACGCGTTGCCGTCTTGCCTCTCCGCGGCTGCCTCTAAGGCCCCCTTGGCCAGCTCGATCGCTTCCTCGTCGCGGCCGCTGGCTCGAAGCAGCGCTCCACGCTGCAGCCACACATCCACGGCTTCTTTGTCCGGCAGTCCGCCCGGCTGATTCTCGTAGGCCCCAAGCAGCGCCAGTTGGCGATAGAACGGCCATTGCTTCGATGTCTGCCTGTATATGTTCATCAGGAATTCCGGCGAGAAGTGGCCGTCCCGCATCCCCGCGATCAATTCCTCGCGCAACGCGTCCGCGCCATCCTCGCCCGCCCACCACGCGACAATGTGCTCCAGCCGCTCCCGCTCCCGCGCCAGATCCACATGAGCCGACACGCGAAGTCTCAGCCGCGCCAGGCCCTTCGTTACCGGCGGTGCCGCTTGCTCCAAAAACCCCAGTAGTCCTCGGGTAACCTCATCGCGCCGGGCAGCCTTCGTTCGCGACAGGATCGTCTCCGGCAGCAGCGTGTCCCGGAACCGATACACAAGTTGCCGGGCAGGGAACAAGCCGATCGGGAACGCCGGATGGCTGTAGCCCAGATCCTGAAACACGGCATCCTTGCCCTCCGTGCCCAGCCGCTCGTCGATGCACTCGTCCAAAAAGTCACTCTGCTCATCGGGGGCAACGCCCGCGCAAGAAAGCAGCAGATTCACCGGGATCACCGGATGACAAAGCGCTGCCATACGCAGGAACTCAATGGTCACGCCTTCCTGCTCTTCGCTCAACCCCGCCAACGCCTCTTCGATCCGCCCGTACCCGCCACCGCTTAACTCCTCCATCACCGTCCGATCCTTGCGCCACTCCCGCACTACGGACCACGTGCCGAATCCATCCCTCCGAATCGCGTTGCCCTCCGTCAGTCGCATCAGCAGCGACGCCACCTGCTGCCGTTGCTCGCCGCCCGAAGCCTGCCACAACGCTTCGTGAAAATCGCGCGGGAACGTACACGGCGCGAACCGTTCGCGGATCCGCTCACGCATCTCCTCTTCGCTCCACGCGCCGATGAATATTCGCTCCGAATCGGTATCTGCGGGCGGCGGCGCTTCGTGCCCCGTCGCCAGGAACAGATTCGACTGCCGCTGCACTTCTTCAAGCACCATCCGGCGCGATGGACGGTCAAGCATCAAACCATCCGCTGCGTGCAGTACCGTCGGGCCGCGCCGCGTAGCCGGGGCAACCAATTCGCCAAGCCCCTCGCCCTTGGATCGCACATACTGGGCCACCTGCTCAATCGGTAGATCGAGCGCCACTCCCAACCCAATTCCGACAACGCCATGGCATCCCGCCCGCATCGTGTCCGGCTCCCGGCTGAACGCTGTGGCCAGCTCCTTGAGGTACTCGAGCCGATCCGATTCTTCGGCTTCGGCCTTGGCGATCCGCAGAGCAGTGTAGTCGGCCAGTGGCGTGTCCGGTTCGCAGCCGTCGAAATCCAGCTCCACGAGCGTCACCTGTGTCCCGCGCCGGCGCGCCTCGATACAAGCCGCCTCCAACAAATAACTCCGGCCGCTGCCAGGCGCCCCGATAATCTCGATCAGGCGAGTCGGCGATAAAGACGTCAGCACCCGAACCAGGCGTTCCATCGTGGCCGGCGGATGCAGGTTGTAGAGTGCGTAGCGCGTTTCGTCCGACACCGATGAGTTGTCCCGGGGGGAGGCTGGCATTGTGGGATCAGGATAGCGCGTGTTGCTCAAGCGCAAAGGCCGCGTAGGCGCAGCTGCAAACATGGAATGAACCCGCGAATACCCGGCGCCGTAGCGAGTCCGTCTTGCGCGAGTTCAAAAAAAGCGCAAAGGCCGCATAGGCGCAGCTGCAAACTTCGAATGAACCCGCGAATACCCGGCGCCGTAGAGAGTCCGTCTTGCGCGAGTTCGAAAAAAGCGCAAAGGCGGCGAAGGCGCAGCTCCAAACATGGAATGAACCCGCGAATACCCAGCGCCGAGCGACTCCGTCTTGCGCGTCTTCCTCAAAACCCACGCTCACATCCGGCTCCGCACGATGCCCCTACCCATCTCCGTCTCCAGCGCCGGAGTCAACTCGTGGATATACCGCTCGCCATCGAACCGCATTCGACCCCCATCCATCCAGGTCTCCGCCTTCAGGCGCTCCACCGTCTCGAAGTCCCATCGCAATGGGACCCACGCCGGTCGCATCTCCACCCGTACATCCCGCGGCGTCAATCCGCGGTCCTTAAAGTATGCCCGCACGAAACGCTCGCTGTGTTTGTAGAAGCCATTCAGATTCGTCCGTAGCGGGAAGGTCCAAGTCACCCAGTAGCGCCCGCGCACTTCCGGATGGCCTTCCGCGTCGAACGACGGGATAACCACCTCACGCCCATCAATCACCGTCGTCAACCGTATCACCGGCGTCGCCAGTTGGAAGTGCCGGTCTACATACACCCCATGGCGCTCGAGTCCGAACAAACGGTTCACGCGAAGTACATTCAGCGGCGGCGAGCCGAAAATTCGATATCAGGATC
>JBGSME010000949.1:0-11710 GCA_041740335.1 Bryobacteraceae bacterium
ACCATCGCCGGCGGCGTCAATCCCGGCTCGCAGAACGTCCAGATCTCCAACACGGGGACCGGTACGTTGAACTGGACCGCTGCCGAAAGCATTGCCTGGCTTTCGCTCTCGGCGGCATCGGGCACCGCTCCCGCATCGGTCGGCGTTAACGTCAACGCTACCGGCCTCGCGGCAGGTACGTATCAGGGCGCCATCACCATCTCGGCGGCCGGCGCCACCGGATCGCCGAAAACGGTGAACGTCACCCTCAGCGTCCAGGCAGTGGGTACGACGGGGAACCAATGGTACGTGTCGACCACTGGTACCTCTGGCGGCAACGGAAGCATCTCACAGCCATGGAGCATGGCTACGGCATTCTCGCACCCATCCGCGGTGCGGCCCGGCGACACCATCTGGCTTCGCGGCGGCACCTACGGAACCGGCTCCACCTTCTCGAGCAATCTCACCGGCACGGTGGCCAACCCGATTATCGTGCGCCAGTATCCCGGGGAACGAGCGACAATCAACGGCGGTCTCGCTATTAACGGGTCCGATACATGGTATTGGGGCTTCGAGATCACCAACCTCACCGGCGCTTCCCGGTACAATCCGCGTCCGGAGGGGGCCACCGTATTCGGTCCGCGCACCAAGCTCATCAACCTGGTGGTGCACGACACCAATCAGGGCTTGAGTATCTGGCGGCCGGCGATCGACGCCGAAGCCTACGGCAACATCGTGTATCACAACGGCTACGAAGCCAATGACCGCGGCCACGGCCACGGCATCTACTCCCAGAACGAGACCGGCCTGAAGAAGCTCCATGACAACATCATCTTTAACCAGTTCGGTTGGGGCATCCATTGCTACGGGTCGGACTCCGCGTTCGTCAGAAACTACGACGTTCGCGGCAATATCTCGTTCAACAACGGGTCGGCCAGTCTTCACAATGACCTGACCGACAATATTCTCTTCACCGTGGGTAGCGTTATGGACAACATCCACCTTGAGGAGAACTACACCTACCACACGCCGTCCCGTAACGACGGTGCCTCGCGGCTGGCCTGGCAGGGCGGCGGACCGCACGCAGGTCTGGTTGCCAACGGCAACTACTGGATCGGCGGGCAATCCGCGATCGAAGTCTGGAATTGGGCGTCAGTGGAATTCCGAAACAATGTCGCCTACTCCCAGAACAACACCGTCACCACGCTGGCGACACAACAGGGGCAGAATTCCCGTACTTACAACTTCAACAACAATACTTACTACGGAGCGGACAACTTCCGAGTGAATACCACGATCGGAAACTGGAACACTTTCCGCACAGCGATGGGCGTTGACGCTGCCAGCACGTTCACCCCGGGACGGCCCACCGGCACCTGGAAGTTCGTCCGCGCCAACAAGTACGAACCTGGCCGGGCCCATGTCGTCATCTACAATTGGAGCCTCGCCTCCACCGTCGCGGTGGATCTCAGCGCTGTGCTGCCCGTGGGCTCCGCCTACGAGATCCGTAACTCTCAAAACTTCTACGCCGCTCCGGTGGTCTCCGGGACCTATAGCGGCGGAACGGTTTCCCTTCCGATGACCGGTCTCACTGTAGCGCCGGTGCTCGGCTCGGGCGGTTTTGTGCAACCGGCTCCAACGGGTCCGGAGTTCGCCACCTTCGTCGTGATCAAGCGGTAATGACAAACTCGCGGCGTCGTGGTTTTTCCCACAAAACTCTTTGAGAAAGGGATGACCTCGACGCCGCGATTCGCTATACTCGGAGCAAGTCGATGGTCCAATACTGATCCGCAACAAGCAGTGTCACGGACCCAGTGGTGGAATCGGGCAGTTCCCTGGTGATACTGCCCGGTTCCATTGCATCCAACAGCCCTCCCCTTACAATTCCACGCCGGTTTTTTCCCAACGCCCTGACTTGCCGGACTTCAGCACCGCCTCACACACCTTCTGCGTCTGTAGCGCGTTGCGGAAATCCGGTTGCACCTGCACTCCCGATTCCAGCCCCATGACAAAATCGGCAATTGCGTTGAGAAACGTGTGCTCGTAGCCGATCACCAATCCCGGTACCCAGTAGCGATTCATGTAGGGATGCTCGCCGTTGGTCACGTGGATTCTTCGCCACCCGCGCAGGTGCGACGGCGTGGTCTCGCTGGTTTCGCCGATGTTGTATTCGAAGAAATCGAGATACTCCATCTCTTCGAGATTGAATGAAAGGCTCCCCTTCTCGCCATTCAATTCAAACGTCTTCAGCGCCTTGTGCCCGCGCGCGTAGCGGGTGGATTCGAACAGTCCGAGTGATCCGTTGGCGAACTCGGCGATGAACAGGCAGGCATCGTCGATGCCCACTGCCTGCATCTTGCCGGTTAGCGAATGCAGGCGCTTCTTCACGAACGTCTCGGTCCGTGCCACCACGCGGGTAATCGCGCCGTTCAGCCACATCGCCGTGTCGATGTTGTGCGCCAGCAGATCGCCGGTTACGCCGGAACCGGCCGCTTTCGCATCGAGACGCCACAATCCGGCGCCGCCTTGCGGGACGTCGGGGGAAATGGTCCAGTCCTGAAGAAAGTTGCTGCGGAAGTGGAAAGGACGGCCGATGCGGCCTTCGTCAATCAACTGCTTGGCCAGCGCGATCGCGGGTACGCGGCGGTAGTTGAACCACACCATGTTCGGTGTTTTGTGCCGCTCCACGGCCTTCACCATCGCCGTGGCTTCCTTCACGTCGCGAGCGAGCGGTTTTTCGCACACGATCATCTTGCCGGCCTTGGCGGCTGCCAGGGCGATCTCCTGATGGGTATCGTTGGGCGTGCAGATGTCGATGAGATCCACGTCGTCGGCGGCGACAACCTTGCGCCAATCGGTCTCGGTGCGTTCGTAGCCCCATTGCGCGGCGAAGGCTTTCACCTTCTCCTCGTTCCGCGCGCACGCTACTTTCAGCACCGGTTTGTGCTCCACGGGGAAGAAGTCAGTCAATCTTTTATATGCGTTCGAATGGGTGCGGCCCATAAAGCCATACCCGATCACGGCGACACGTAGCTCTTTCATGGGTTCGGTGTAGCTCCTGGGGCGTTAGTTGCCGTATTTGGCGATCAGCTTGTCGAGATACGACTTGCACTGCTCGGTGGCAGCCCACGCGTCGGGCCAGAAGCAGAGGTCGATCGTCCACCAGTCGTGCGGCACGCGCGCGGCCTTGATCAATTCCGGCATGATCTCGTCAAAGTTCAGAATGCCCAACCCGAACGGCGGATGCGCGGAGGTTTCGTCTTCACCATTGGCGTCCTTGTGGCAGGAGTTGTCCGAGTCGATCAGGTGGATGTGATTGATCCGGCCGTCGAGCATCCGGATAAAGTCGACCTGATTCGGGTAGGTCTCCTTGCCGCCTTCGTGGCGCGCGCCGACCACCGCCACCATTTGTCCGTGGCAGGTGTCGTACTGGATGCCGAAGTTCGGCTTGTCGACCGCGTCGTGGATGCGTAGCGCGTCAGTGGGCTTGTTGAACGCGAAGCCAGGCTCCACTTCCCACGTCACATACTGGCCGTTGTCGGCCGCGATTTCACTGCAGGTCTTCCACGTGTTGACAACGCGATTCTTGGCGGTTTCGTAGTCGACCTCGCGATGAATCGTCGGCGGCTGCACGCAATCGACGCGAACGCCTTGAATGCCCACATCCTTGCAGAACTCCGAATTGCGCTTGAACTCGGCGATGTACTTCGACTGGTCGTCCGTATTGATCAGCTTCTCGCCCCACAAATTGGCGGCGATGCCCGAGAACGCCATACCCATGTCGTTCATCCTGGCCACGAGATCGGCTCGCTGCGCTTTCTCCGGCATCGCGCCCGGCCAGTTGTCGTCCGGGCCGTTGGGATTGCCGGGGTTCGGATGCGGGGGAAATCCGCCGAGTTCCACGCCGTCAAAGCCGAGCTTCTTCAGAGTGGAGAGGACGGTGTCGAAATCAATAGGGTTCGATGCGTAGGGGCCGATCGTGTAGGCCCAGGAGCCGATGGAAGTGCGTTTGCTCATAGGAACCTATTATTCGTAACTCAGGTGGCGATGGGAATGCAAGCGGTGGAGCGCTCTCGTCAGGGGCTCCGCATCGAGCGCCGGTATCGGCTCTGGAATCGCCTTGTGCCCATGGCGCCGGTAGATGGGGCCCTTGCGCGCTCCATGTAGGGCGTGATATAAGTTTCTGGCACGAGGTGAATAACGCTTTATGAAACGGTATGCAGTCAAACTTCTGTTAACCATTGTTGCCGCGGCGGCCGTGTTGCTTCCAACTCCCGCCGCGGCGCAAACCGGACAAGGAACCATCGTTGGCGCGATTACCGACTCGACGGGCGCGCTCATCCCCGGTGTCACTGTCCGCATCCGCAGCAAAGACACGGGCTTTTCCTACTCGCCCGTTTCCAATGAGGACGGCCTTTACCGCCAGCCTTACCTCAATCCCGGTTTCTATGAGTTGACCTTCGAGTCGCAAGGCTTCAAGAAGCTCGTGCGGTCGAACATTCAAGTGCGGACCACCGAGACCCTGCGTGTCAACGCGACGCTCGAAGTGGGCGACGTCGTCGAATCGGTGGAAGTGAGCGCCGGCGCCCAACTCCTCGAAACCGAAACCTCCAGCACCGGCCACTTGGTGTCGGCGGAAACGTTGAACCGGCTTCCCACGCCGCAGATGAAAGTGGAGAGCCTGCTCTGGTACGTACCGGGCATGACGTCGCAGCGGGGGTACGGCCACTCCGCCGGCAGCCGCTCCCGATCGTTTCAGATGACCACCGACGGTGTATCGGGCCTAACGCCCGGCACGCAGGTGATCGGCACCGGCCGCAACATGTCCACCAGCGAGCACAGCATGGAGGAGGTGAAGGTAATCACCACCGCGCTGCCGGCCGAATACGGCCACTCCGGGGGCGGGCTGATGTCGATTGTGTTCAAGAGCGGCACCAATCAACTGCACGGCGTGGCTGAGGAGCGCTACATGGCGCGCCAGATGATCCACCGGAACTGGCAGGATGCCAACCTGCCCACGAATAACTTCGGCTTCCACCTCATGTCGGGTAACATCAGCGGTCCTATGTTCCTGCCGAAAGTCTATGACGGGCGCAATAAGACCTTCTTCCTTTTTGGCTTCCAACGCCACCACGAGAAGGCCTCCGAGAATAACGACGTCGCCGTACCTACTCCGGAAATGCTGGCGGGAGACTTCACTTTTGGCGGCATCGGCGACCCGATCTACGATCCGGCATCGCTCACACAAGCCAACGGAACGTACTCGCGCACCCAATTCCCAGGCAACCGCATCCCGCAGTCCCGCGTCGACCCGGTCTTCAGCAAGTTCATCGGCCTCAACCCGTATCGTGCTCCCGACAACCGGAACGGACAAGCGTTCCTTACGCGCACCGGCCCGGCGGCCAACCTGAGCCGCGACACCGTCTACCGCTCCTACCGAACGGGTATCGATAGCAAGATCGATCACAGCTTCTCTGACCGGCACAAGATCTTTGGCCGCTACTCGAATTTCCGGCACCGGTCGTTCAACGGGCGCTGGCAAGTGGGCGTGGAGAACAAACTGTTCGACTATAACTTCACGCCGATCCCGATCAACCAACGGCAGCTCGTTCTATCTGACTCGTTCGTGATCAGCCCCACCACCATCAACGAGATCCGGTTCGGCGGCAACCGCCGAGCCTTTACCCGCGAACCCGAGAGCGCTGGTGGGAATTTCGCACAGCAACTCGGTATTCCCAACGTCGGCCCGGAGACGATGCCGGACTTTCGCACTGCCACCGGTGGCGCGATGTTCTTCCGGTTTCCGGAAGGGGCCTCCGGCGAGTACAACGAGAGCTTCAATCTCCAGGAAAACTTGACGATGGTCCGCGGCCGGCACACCTTCAAGTCCGGCTACGAGATCTTGCGCACGCGCCATAACATTCACGTTCCGGCGCAGCCCTCCGGGATCTATCGCATGGGCGGCACCGAATTTCCGTTCCGGCCGAACACCGGCAATGCCTTTGCATCCTTCATGCTCGGCTCGGTCACCCGCGCCGACTTCACCCGCGACCAGGCCTCGTGGTTGCCGCGCTGGTGGAGCCACGCGCTCTACTTCCAGGACGATTGGAAAGCGACGCCGAAACTGACTCTCAATCTTGGCCTCCGGTGGCAGTATGAGTCGCCATTCAACACCAAGTACGGCCAGCAAAGCCAATTCAGCCCCACCGCCACCGATCCGCTCACAGGCCGCCAGGGAGCGCTGTTGCACCCCAAGGGACTGCTGGCAAAACGCGATTGGAATAACTTCCAGCCCCGCATCGGAGCGGCTTACAACTTCCATCCTAGACTCGTCTTCCGCGGCGGATTCGCCATGAACACCCTGGACCTGTTCACCAACGGACTGCTCGAGAACTTCGACGAGTATCTGGCCACCGGAGTGGTGGAGCAGCAGCCCGGCAACCCGGATGTGGCTTTCTACCTGCGCAACGGTCCGCCCGCCGTTAATTTCACCGTCAACCCGGATGGATCCGCGCCGTTCATCGGTACCAACTTCAGCGGCCGTACCGCATCCTATTACGACCCCAACATCCGCATGCCTTACATCTTGAATTGGAACGGCGGCGTGCAATGGGAGTTCGGCCCGAACCTTCTTCTCGACATCAACTACCAGGGCTCGTCGGGAGTGGGGCTGCTGAATCGCTGGGACATCAATGCGATCCCGCTGGACATCGCCAGCGATTTCACCACTCTCGATACGATCCGGCGCCAGTCTCAGAATTTCCGCCCCTACCCGCATTTCGGCGCCATTAATCACTACAGCAACTACGGTCATTCCACCTACCACGGCGGCACGATCAAAGTGGAGAAGCGGTACTCCCAAGGGTTCTCGTTCAGTTCGTTCTACACATGGAGTAAGGCGATCGACCAGGATTCCGACGATGGCGCCGCCAGCGGCACGACGTTCTACAATCGCGCGCTCGAAAAGGGCCGTTCCGATTTCGATGTTACTCACCGCTGGGTAACTTATGGCATCTGGCAGCTTCCGTTCGGGTCTGGCCAGAAGTGGGGCCGCAACGTGAACAAGGCGGTCAACGGCTTACTCGGCAATTGGGAGATGGCCGTGATTCAGACCTTCGAGCAGGGCGCGCCGTTCAACGTCGGTGCTACCGGCGCATCCAACGTCTACCTCCCCGGCGGAAGGCGTCCCGACATGGCACCCGGAAAAACCTACGACGATATCAAGATTCCTTGGGACTCCAAGGGCGAATGCCGCCACCGCCAGGCGTGCCAAGCGCCGTGGATGGACATCAACGCTTTCGCCTATCCGGCGTCCTTTACCGCGGGCAATTTCGGCCGCAACGTCATCTCCGGTCCCGGTATGATCTGGCATCAGGTGAGCATGTCGAAGGGCTTCGTCGTGCGCGAGCGCGTGAAGGGCTCCGTCCGTTTTGACATGAATAACCCATTCAAGCGGTACTTCTTCAGCCCGCCGACCTCGACGGTGGACTTCCGCAATCCGCAGACGTTCGGTAAGATCACCGGCAATCAGGGAAGCTTTTCCGGACAAGGGGGCCGCCTCTATATGCAGGCGATCTTCAAGCTGGAGTTCTGAAAATCGGCTTGGGCGAGCACTATGATAGTAGGTTCGCCCATGAAGCACCGTTTTTGGTTGCCCGTCGCCAGTTTGGCCGCACTCGCGCTGTTGCTCGCGGTACAGGCGCGCATGAAGGCCTGGCAGCGCCCAGTGGAGTTGGTTGACACCGATCGTATTACCGCCATCATCCGGTTGGAGTTCGGCCTCGGCGGCACGCAGGCGCGGCAGTGGATCGGAGCGGTGTCCACCGTGGATGGTGAATTAGTGTCGCTCGAGGGCTGGCATTTCCTGAGCCCTGACCGAGTGATTTCGAATAACGGCTTCGACTTCGCCACTCGCCTTTATGCCGGCGGCGCCGGCGTGCTTTATCGCGAACCGGCCACAGACCAACCGGTGCCTGTACTGCCCAACGGAGTCGTGTTAGGTGTGACGCCCGGCGCCCGGATGCAAGTGGCGGTCCACACCAATCACGGCGATTTCCAGTTCCTGCTGGCTGACCTCGAATCCGTTGGCCGGCTCCCCTTTCTCGACGGAGACGTCCACGCGGTGTATACGCCGGCGGTGCGCCATCTCACTCGTGGGGCGGCCACGCAGCACGACTTCCCGTCCGTTGCTGCCAGCGGCGGCAATGCGTTTGCCGCTTGGGTGGCTTATCAGAACGAAGCGAACATGGTCTACTTCGCGGAGCGCAAGGCGGGCGTGTGGAAGGCGCAGCCGGCCACGCCGCGCTGGGGCGACTACTACGGCAGCGCGATTGCATCGGACGGCAATGGCGGCGTGCATGTGGTGTGGGGAGAGTATAAAGATGATCGTTGGCGGCTCGTTGCCCGTGTCTATGACACGTCCGGGGAGAAATGGGCAGCGCCGGAGTACATCGCTCCAAACGGCCGGCGGCAGATGTTCCCCGCGCTGACCACCGATGCCTCCGGCCGCGTCTGGGCCGTGTGGCAGGAGTTCGAAGGAGGTAACTTCGAAGTATTCGCCGCGCGCCGTGGGAGCCAGGCATGGGATGCGCCCATTCGAGTAAGTTCGTCGGCGAGGAGTGACTGGCATCCGGCGATTGCCGCCGCGCCAGACGGGGCCGTGTGGGTTTCCTGGGATAGCTATGAGCACGGCAACTACGACGTCTTCCTGCGCGCGATTCGCGGCGGCAAGGCACAGGCTCCCGTGCGGGTGACGGCGTCGGACAAGTTTGAGGCGCACACCTCGATCGCCGTCGATTCGCGCAATCGTGTGTGGCTGGCGTGGGACGAATCAGAGGCGAACTGGGGTAAGGACGACGGCGTGATCGTGACGAAAGGCTCGGCGCTGCATGCGAGCCGCCGCATTCGGCTCGCGCGGTATGAGGACGGCAAGTTTACAGAACCGGAGGATCCCTTTGAGAAGTCGCTGCCGCGGTGGATGCAGGCGGTCAACGAATATCCTGTGCTTACCGCCGGCAAAGACGGTTTGCTCTATCTGACCTTCCGGCACTTTCTTGCGCGTATTCCCACAGCGGAGGACCAAACCGTACTTCGCATCGGCGATCGGACGCAAACGTTGCAGCCTTGGTATGACAACGTACGCCAGCAGTGGGATATTGCTATCACCGCGTTTGACGGCGCGCGATGGACGCAGGCTCGGGAGATTGCTGCCAGCACGGGGCGATGTTATATGCAATCGGGCGCGGCCGCCACTTCCGCCGGGCTGCTTTCTATATGGCCGGCCGACGGGCGTAGTTATCGGGAACCCTATGTCAAGACAGCGCAACTGCGATACGCGTCATTTGGAAGTTTCGGCCGTCCGGCGGCGCAGGAGCGGATGCAACCGCTCGCCGCCGGTGACGGGAACGTAGCGCCGGCCGCCCCCACCGAAATCGCGGACCTCGCCGCTGTCCGCGCGGCTCGATGGCGCGCGGACCGGTTGTTTCGTGGCGATCTCCATCGCCATACCGATATCTCCGCGGATGCCGATCGCGACGGCGACATCCTCGACACTTATCGCTATGCGTTTGACGCGGCCGCCCTCGATTTCATGGCGGTCACCGACCATAGCGGCGCGCAGCGGCTCAACTACTATCGCTATGATTGGTGGCGGAACCGCCAGATCGCGACGTTGTTCCACAACCCCGGATTCTTCGTAACTTTCTTCGGATACGAACGTACCGTGACTTACCCGGGCGGGCATCGTAATGTTATCTCGACCAACCGCGATGCGCAGCCTTTCCGCATCTCCGACGAAGAGTTCAGCGGAGTGGAAAGCTACGCCACGCGGCTGTTTCCGTATCTGAAAGCCCGCGGCGACATTGCGATTCCGCACACGTTGGCAACCGGCGGCGGCACAGACTGGAACGGCGACGACCCCGCCGTCGAACCCGTCGCCGAGATTTTCCAAGGGCTCCGTGGCTCATACGAGGAGCCCAAATCTCCTTCGCCCGGTGTTGGGCGCGCCCATCCGGATGGATACCTATGGAATGCCTGGGCCAAAGGCCGCCGCGTGGGTGTGATTGCCAGTTCGGACCATCGCTCCACCCACCAATCCTACGCGTGCGTGTGGGCTCCACGGTTGACGCAGTCCGCGATTTTGGCGGCGATCAAGGCACGCCACACTTATGGCGCCACCGATAACATCGTCGTCACGTTCGAGGCGGCCACCAGCGGCGGCAAGGTCTACCGCATGGGTGAAGAACTGCGCGCCACGGCGGATCCCGAATTGCGGTTGCGCGTGCGGGCCACGGCAACTATCCGGCGGCTCGAGTTGATCGGGAATCAGCGCGTTCTGCTGACTCGAACGCCCGGCACAACTGACGTGGCGCTGAGCTATCGCGATACGTCGCCCGCCAAGGAAAAGCGTGTGTATCACTTGCGGATCGTTCAGGAAGACGGGCAGGTGGCGTGGTCGAGCCCAATCTGGGTGGAGTAAGGTGTACGATGCAGGAACAATGTTGACGCGACGTTCTCTTCTCGCCGCGGCCGGCGCGCCGCTATTGGCTCAACCCAAACGAAAGCCGAATCTGATCGTGCTGCTCGCCGACGACCTCGGTTACGGCGACGTTTCCTGTTACGGCTCGCCCGACGTGCCGACGCCGAACATAGACGCGATCGCCCGGGCCGGCGCGCGTTTCACCGACGGCTATGTGTCCGCGGCGGTATGCAGTCCGTCGCGCGCGGCGCTGCTTTCAGGACAGTATCAGCACCGCTTCGGGCACGAGTTCAATTCGGGACCGCCGGCCCGCGAAGCCGAGGTTGGGTTCGGATTGCCGGCGGGGGTGAAGATCGCGCCCCAGTATCTGAAGTCCGCTGGCTACACCAGCGCGGCCATCGGCAAGTGGCATCTCGGGGTTCGCCAGGGATTTCATCCCTTCGAGCGCGGGTTCGACGAGTTCTTCGGCTTTCTTCCCGGCGCGAATGATTTCGTGACCAAACGCACCCGTGGCGCGCGTTCCTCCCGGGCCAACGACACCACCGGCGACATTCCGGAAACCCGTGCGCAGCCGATCCTGCGTGGGAGAAAGCCTGTGGAGGAGGACCGCTATCTGACCGACGCGTTATCCGAGGAAGCCGTTGATTTCATCGGGCGCCAGAAGGATAATCCCTTCTTCCTCTATCTTGCCTTCAACGCCGTCCACACGCCGCTGCACGCAACCACGCGGTATCTGGACCGGTTTGCGTCGATCAAGAACGTCCGGCACCGGTTCCTGGCCGCGATGACGGCTGCGATGGACGATGGGGTGGGCGCGGTGGTGAAGAAGGTGCGCGAATCGGGTCTGGAGCAAGACACGCTCATCGTGTTCCTGAGCGACAACGGCTGTCCTGTGATCACCGGAGCAGGCACCAATCATCCGCTCAACGGCGAGAAGGTAACCTACTACGAAGGGGGCATCCGGATACCTTTCGCCATGCAATGGAAAGGGCGGATCAAGCCGGGGGTGGAGTATCGCAAGCCCGTGGTCTCCCGCGATATACTGCCCACTTTTCTGGCGGCGGCGGGCGTCAAAAGCGATGCCCGGTTCGATGGCGTCGACCTTCTTCCGTACCTCACCGGCGCGAACAACGGCGCCCCGCATGAGGCGTTGTTCTGGCGGTGCGGTTCCGCGCGCGCGGCGCGGCGGGAGAACTGGAAACTGCTGGAGTTCGGGGATAGTTACTCGAAGTTATACGATCTTACCAACGACGT
>JBGSME010000950.1:0-8019 GCA_041740335.1 Bryobacteraceae bacterium
GGCTCTTGAAGTGCTATTTGACCGTTCCGAGACGATCCGCGAGTCGTTCCACGATATTCAGTTCACCATGTACCTCACCTTCGGCCTTGTGATCATGGTGATCTTCCTATTCCTGCGCAACGTTTCGGCCACCATCATTCCGTCGCTTGCGCTGCCGTTATCGGTGATCGGCACCTTCTCGGTGATGTACCTCTGCGGATACTCGCTCGACAATCTCTCGATGATGGCGCTCATCCTCGCCATCGGCTTCGTTGTTGACGACGCCATCGTCGTGCTGGAGAATATCGTGCGCCACATCGAAGCGGGCGAGTTGCCGATGCAGGCGGCCTACCGGGGCGCGCGCGAGGTTGGCTTTACGATCATTTCGATGACCGTGTCGCTGGCCGCCGTCTTCATTCCGCTGCTGTTCATGGGCGGCATTCTGGGACGCCTCTTCCGCGAGTTTGCCGTCACGATTGTGGTCGCGATTCTCGTTTCCGGCTTCGTATCCGTCACGCTCACGCCGATGCTTTCGGCGCGATTCCTGCGTGCGCACACCCAGCACGGCTGGTTCTTTCGCAAGACCGAAGTGGTGTTTGACTGGATGCTTGCCATCTACGACGGTACGCTCAAGTTCACGCTGCGCCATCGCCCCGCCTTCATGCTCTTCAGCGCAGCGATCCTGGGCGCCACCATCTGGCTTTTCCAGCAGGTTCCCAAGGGATTCCTGCCGTCAGAAGACAACGGCCAGATCTTCGTTACCACAGAGGCGGCGCAGGGCACGTCGCATACGGACCTGCTGCGGGAACAGGAAAAGCTGATCCACATCGCGCAGAAGAATCCCAACGTCCAGTCCTTTTTCGCGGGCGTGGGCGGGGGTAGTTCCGCGGTCGCCAACAACGGACCGAACTTTGGCCGGATGTTCTTCCATCTCAAACATCGCACCGAGCGCGATGTGAACGTCGATCAAGTGATAGCCCAACTGCGGCCGGAATTGAACAGCCTCCCCACAATGCGCGCATTCCTGCAGAATCCGCCCGCCGTCCGCATCGGGGGCTCGCTTACCAAGAGCCTCTATCAATACACGCTGATGGGTACGGATACGGACGAACTCTACAAGTCCGCACAGCAGGTCGAAGAGCGGATTGCCACGATCCCCGGCCTGCTCGACGTGACGAGTGACCTGCAGATCAAGTCACCACAGATGAACATCGCCATCCGGCGTGACCGCGCCGACTCGCTGGGCGTTACGCCGGAGCAGATCGAAAGCGCTCTTACAGCGCCTACGGGCCGCGTTGGGTTTCGACGATTTATGCGCCGGACAACCAGTATCGGGTGCTGCTCGAAGTGGAACGCCAATTCCAGGCGGACCCGTCGCTGCTCTCGGCTCTCTACATTCGCTCCAGTTCCGGTGCTCTGGTTCCCTTGGAGACGCTAGCGCGTCTGGAGCCCAAGGCAGGGCCCCAGACTATTAACCACTACGGCCAATTGCCGGCCGTGACGCTCTCTTTCAACCTGGCGCCTGGCGTTTCACTGGGTGACGCGGTGGAGCGGGTCCGCGGAGTTGCTGAGGGTATCCTGCCCGCCACGATCACCACAACGTTTCAAGGCACCGCCCAAGCCTTCGAGCAATCGACGCAGTCGCTCCTAGTGCTGCTGTTTGTGGCCATTCTCGTTGTCTATATTGTGCTCGGCATCTTGTACGAGAGTTTTCTTCACCCGCTAACCATTCTTTCCGGGCTTCCATCGGCTGGTTTCGGAGCGTTACTTACTCTCTACTTATTCAAGCTCGATCTCAATATTTACTCGTTTGTCGGGTTGATTCTCCTTGTGGGTATCGTCAAGAAGAATGCAATCATGCAGATTGACTTCGCGCTGGACGCGGAGCGAAAACAGGGCATGACGCCGGACGAAGCGATTTACAAAGGGTGTCTGATCCGATTCCGGCCGATTATGATGACCACGATGTGCGCACTGTTTGGCGCCCTACCCATCGCACTTGGTTTCGGAGCCGGCGGCGACGCACGGCGTCCGCTGGGACTTTGCGTGGTTGGCGGCCTGATGTTTTCACAGCTTGTCACGCTTTACCTGACTCCCGTTGTCTACACTTACATGGCCAGACTGGGAGATATCGGGCGCAAGCCGTCGCCACAGCCTGCCTACCGGCCCGCAGCGGCGGATTAGCGGATTCGTCCCGGTTGCATTCAAGGTGCGGCTTTGGCAGCCGCGGCCGTTCCACAGCAGCGTTTGTATTTGACTCCGCTTCCACAGGGACAACGGCTGTTGCGGGATTGCGCGGGCGGCGGGGCTGCAACGCGTGATGACTGGGCGTCTTCCGTGGAACAGGCGGTGGAACTGGCGGCGGCTCGGGATTCGCGGACCATCGTATCAAGGGTTCCGGTGCAGTTGAGTTCGCTTTCGAGGCTCCGGAGGAAATTCTCCATTTCGATGTTTTCAGCCACGGTTCGCGGGAGGAGCGGCTTGCGGGATGAAACCTGGTTGACTCCTCGTATGACAGCGAGGGCGGCATTGACGCGGAGGGCTTGCGGAGCGGAGTCGTCAGCAAGGGTTTGCTCGAGGACGGTGACAGCACTTGCGGCGAGGCGATCCATTTCATCGTGAAGGATGGCCTGCCGGTTGCAGCGCGCGGCGTCGAGGGCGTGGACGAATTCGGGTTTGGTGCGGCACCAGTGATGAATGGTGGTGCGGTGGATTTCCGACTGCGCGGCGGCAGCGGTGACGGTGTTGCCTTCGAGGAGAAGCTTCAGCACCTGGAGTTGGATGGGAGTGAGAGGGGGCATCGCTGGTGATGAATGTGATGAATTCCGATGAAGCAAAGATCGCGGTGACATAGTGACTCCTGGCCAGAGGGTAGCAGGCGGAGTCAATCGTTTTCGGTAGGGCGAAGGGAGGTGGCGTTGTAAATACGGGAGATATTTCGTCGATTTGGCTGTGACTCAACCGGCCGGTCTCTCCGTTAGGGCGGGAACGGCCCGTCTCCCTTCCAGGCGTGTTCCTCGGCTTACGTCCCGCAGGGCATGGAGCAAATAGAGAGGGATTGACGAGTGGCATACAATCAAGACGATGTTCACAAAAGGTACTGGAGGTGCCCCGATGAGACTGCTGGCACTCGGGCTGATCGCATACGGCTTGCTACCCGCGCAGATGTTCAGATGGACGCGCGAGCAGATGATTCATTACACGCCGGAGAATCCGTTCGAGCGTTTCGCGGACGGACGGCCGAAGGTGCCGGATACGCTGCTTGAGCAGGTGAAGACTTTGTCGGTAGAAGAGGCGTGGGGAATTTTGCGCAGTAAAGGCTATCACGCGCAGTACGCCGGCAGCGGGTTCAAGATACTGCATCCGGGCACGAAGCTGGTGGGGCGCGCAGTGACCGCGCAGTATCTTTCGATCCGGCCCGATCTGACGACGGTAGTGGAAGCCGACGCCAAAGCCGCCGGCTTGCCGGCCAGCGTCAATCAAAAAGTGATCGACCTGTTGCAGTTAAACGACGTCCCGGTGGTGGATTTGATGGGGGCGACTCCGGGACATAACTTTGGGGGGGACAATCTGCACGCGGCCATCTATGGGGCCACGCGGACCGGAGCCGTGGTGGACGGAACCGTTCGCGACGTGGAGGGGCTGTTCGAGATGCCGACGCAGGTCTATTTCCGGGACGGCCACCCGGCTGCGGTAAGCGGCGTAATGGTGGCCGGCATCAACATCCCGGTTCGTATCGGCGAGGCAATCGTGATGCCCGGCGATGTGGTGCTCGGGGACCGCACCGGCGTCATCTTCATACCGCCGCAGCTGGTGGAACAGATCGTGAAACGGGCGGAGATGACGCATATCCACGATGAGTGGACGAAGGCAAAGTTTCTGTCGGGCAAGTACCGATCGAGCGAATTGTACGGGGGCGCCTTGTCGCCGGCACTCAAGAAGGAGTATGACGAGTTTGTCAAGAAACGTATCGCAGAGCGCGGCAAGTGAGGGCGGTATGCGACGGATCGCCGGCCGCGGCGGCAGTTTGAATGGCGCCAGAGCCGCAGTGATTTGTTTTGAAGCAGGGTGATTCAGTGGAAAGCCTAATCGAAGTTTCGATCGGCAAAAAAAGATTGGCTCCCGCTGGTGGATGCTTTTAGAACTTTCTGCCTGGCACCGGGCGTAGCGGGACGGCTGCTTTTTGAGCAGGTGCGACAGGTTGCGACGGGGTGGCGAGGGAGCCAACTCCAGTGAAGACGACTGACTTTGCGAATAACCCCCGGTCGCTTCTGGCGACTTCGAGCCGAACTGGGGTACCGGGAAGGAGTTCGTTCGGGTCACCGTGGAAACCACGGCTGTCGAAGTACACGTTTTCAAACTCCATCCCGCGCTTGACAAACCCGAACCAGACCCCGTGTCGCCAGACAATCCGAAGTACCTCACCAACGCAGGTATCGCGATCCTCCTCGGAGGGCTTCGGGGCAGCAGACTCGATCTCCTTGGAAAAGTGCTCCCGTGAGTGCTTGATCAACAAGTCGGTAAAATCCTTGTTGTCCTTGATTCCAAACGGACTGCCTCCGCCCTTCTTCCACAACTGCTCGGTGCCGTCAAAGACCTTGAGCACTGCTCGAACCGCGTGCTCGAATTGCGGCTCCTCTAGCATCCCCAATAGCTTTTCGCAGTAAGCATCCAAAGCCCTAGACTTCACCAGCTTCGGGGCCGCTTGAGCCAAGCTGTACCGAAAGATTAGAAGCAAATGGGCTTTATATGGCCGATATCGTCGGTCGATGAAGTCCTCCCGGAAGTACTTCTCGAACATGTACCACGCTAGGCCGCAGGCAAAGTACGGTGCCGGGCTATGGTCTTCGCGGAAGATTTTCCGAGTACCCACGTCCCCCGCATAGTTCTCGAGCAACTTCGCCTCGTGCCGGTGAGACTCATGCGGAGCATCGAGAAACATGCTCACAAACGTCTGAGTAAGTATCCGAAGGTTGACCACGTGGGTTCTTTTGACAAGAGGATCGCTGCTGTACTGCCGAGCTCTTCGCTCGTAGTAGAGCTTCACGCTCCCGGTGTAGGCGGCAAAAAAGGGCTCAAGCGTGTCTTGATGAAATGGAAGCGTCGCTTCGAACGCTTCTTCCAATACTTGATTCTGCCGATTTGTGCCTCTAACGATGCGATTGGAAACGGAGCGGTTCTCTGTACAAATCACACGAACTAAAAGTTGCAGCTTGCCTAGGTTTACGTGCTCCCGCAGATTGAAGAGGGTGTTGCTCGTTTGGCAGCCGTTCACGATCTGAGGGTTCTCGATCTTGACCAGCTTGTCGCGAATCTGCTCGAATCCGGCGCAAACAATCGTTACGCCGTTGTTGCAGAGGAGAAACATTTCCGGAGTATTAGTGATCGTCTCCTCCATCTCCCGGTTGATAGCCCCGGCGTTGCCCAGGTAGTCGCGGACGTTGTCGTTGAATAGTGACCTTCGTAGCAGTCCGTCGTCTTTCCGGAGAATTTTAAGGAACTCAGGAGCGCTGCATGTAAACGCATAAGCCTTCTTGACGTCCATGCTTGCGTCAACAGACAGGGGTAGGATGTCCTTGATGTCGATTTGGACTTCGAAGCTGTTCGCCAGTTCCCGGCAGAGTTTGATGAGCTGCTTCCCATCGACGACGTTCACTTCAACACTGTCGAAATAACATTGAGTCTGGGTCGATAGATCCTTTACGATGACTTCCTTGATCGCCGAGAAATGATTGTTGTCTGGCTCCGTTCCAGTACCCACGAAATACAGACGCAGGCTCGGATTACTGTGGAGCTTCGATATCACCTTCTCGTTTGAGTAAACGTAGTCCTTGAGGTGCCTAAACTCAGCGACCTTGTTGTTTTGCGGGAGACTAGATTGCGAAAAAAACAGTCTGACACCGGTCCCGAAATTGTTCAAGTCAGCGATTTCGAAACCAGGGCGCATCTTTGATTGCACGAACACAAACTCAACGTTGAGCTTCCTGCTGCCTTCCACGATCTCGTTGATGTCGTCGATGCTTCGGACGAGATGATCGTTGATTGCCAAGCCGATGCCGTCCAAGAAGGTATCATCCGAACCGCCAACGCTAACGGCCTCCAACAGTTCCGTATCCGCAGTGAAGGCGTCCGGATAATCAACGCTCAGAAGGGTATAGTTTACGAACCGCTCGAACGCCGCCGCCTCTTTCTTCGACTCATCTCCGGTCTCGATTTCGAATTCCTTCTTGAACTTGACGAAGTGGCTCTTGAGAACAGGTTCCATGTTTATCTCCGGGATATGACAACGGTCAGCCGCCATTGCTACGCCCAATCTTAACGCAGCGTTGTGGATCCCCGTGTGTGCAAAGGGTGGCCGACGTTGGTCAGCGCCAGGGGCAGCAATGCTACCGACCTCCCCTACTACTTCCACTACTCCTTTCCCGGCCCAGTAGGGCGGTGCGGTTAGGCTGGGGCCTTGATTTGAGTGTCAGCGGCGGGTTGGTCATGGCGTTGTGATATCGGCCAAGCCAGCCATCGCAATCCGCCCCTGTTGGAATAATGCCATGCTGCACCAATCGCCTGGCGGTCTCGCGAAGGTGATCGGACGACAAGTAGGTCTCCGCGTCACCGTGGTCTTCGATCCTCAGTTGTGCGCCGATTCGCTCGAACGATACGAAGTGATTCGGATCGAGATGGCCGGCGGCGCGAAGCTTCTCTATGCTCGACGTGTGGCGAATGAAGTGGACCTTGCCGTCCGTGCCTTCGAGGATCATCTGTGGGTTTCCCGTCATATCGTCGGGAACGTGGGCGAGGACGCGGCCTTCGAGCGACTCAATGTCCTGCGCGCGTGTGAGCACCGTCGTACAGGCGCGGATCGGACATCAGGATGCCATACTGCTGGAGCATCTTCTGGCGGTCGCCGGTTTGCTGCATAGCCTTCAGGACTTGAAGGAAGTCGCGGCGGACGATCCAGCCGTTCTCGTTGGGTTTGGCCAAGCCCATCTTGGCGAGCACACCGAGCCGCGCGGAGATCAACTGCCCCAGCCCGCTGAGCGGGCCGTACAGCGGATAGACCAGATCTGCATCCTGGTTTCGCGAGGACCTTTTGTCAATGTACTGGTCAAGAGATGTCGGGCGAGAGAAGCCCACCTCGCGGCGCTGCGCTTGTGCAATGTCGTCGGACGTCCGATAGCCGAGGGCGCGGGTACAAAGCCGCTCTGCGTCCTCGCGCATGCCGGATCGTATGAGGGTCTTGTCGAGGCGCAATTCCTGCCCGGCGGCAACTCCGCGCAAGGCCACGTGTACATGCGGGTGCTCGGTGTTGTTGTGAACCACGGCTACCCATTCCAGGGGCACGCCGATGCGATCCTCCAGTCGAGCCATGAAGTCGCGTGTGAACTGGCGGAGGTCGAGGCGCTCGCCGAACTCCGGGGAGAGGATCAGCTTGAACAGGCGCGGGTCCCGCGACGATTGCCATTCTCCCAGCCGCTCCGACAGGCCCGGTTGCGCGGCGTCCTTGCCGAACGCCCGATTCTCCCCAATGGCGGAATCCCGTTCCAGATACCGGCCATGCGCGCGCCATTGGCCCTTGGTCTTGTTCGGCGAATACGACACTCGCACCGCGCATCGTTGACTGGCAAGCTTTGGCGGTCCTCCGCTACGACGGGCGGAACCGCCGCCCGTCCGCTTCGCCGTCCCGCGGAAAAGCTGCATCAGGCGGACGAATCCACCGGGCACCTTGTCGTTGGTCCGATCCTGGCGCGGTCTCCGCGGTCGTAACCGGAATTCGCTGGTACCTTCAGCTTCCGACATTGCGCTCCAACTCCCGCAGTGTGGCTGGTCCCTGCGTCCGCATGGTCTGGGCGACAACCAGTAGCAATCTTTCATAGCGCCGCTTGGCGTTTGCCGTCGCTTGCTCGTGACGTGCCCCCGGTAATCTAAGCCATGCATAATTTGGAGGGCTCCGAAAATGAGACAAGGAGTTTTTCAGATGAAGAAGACGAAGCACAGCGAAGAGAAGATCATCGCGGCCGTGAAGCAGCTGGAAGCGGGGCGGGC
>JBGSME010000951.1:0-3450 GCA_041740335.1 Bryobacteraceae bacterium
ATGGCTCGGCGGAAATGGCGCTTACCGCCGCCAGCGTGACCGCGATCGACGTCGCCGAGGAAGCGGTTCGCCACGCCGCCGCCACCTACACTCGCGCCAACCTGCGCTTCCTCTGCGCCTCCGCCACGGCGTTGCCGTTCCCGGACGGCTCGTTTGATCTTATCGCCGCGTTCGAAGTGATCGAACATCTGGACCAATGGGAGACCCTCCTTTCCGAGGCCAGCCGCCTTCTCGCCCCCGGCGGCCAGTTCATCGTCTCCACGCCCAACAAGAGCTACTACGCCGAAGCCCGCCGCCAAGCCGGCCCCAACCCGTTTCACACCCACGAATTCGAGTTCGAAGAATTTGGCGACGCCCTCCGCGGCCGCTTCCGCCACGTCTCGCTCTTCGTACAGAATCACGCCGCGGTGGTCGCCTTTCAACCGATCTGGACCGCTGGTACGCCGGAATCGAGCGGCGCCGAAGTGCGGCTGGAAGCCACCACGGCCGATCCCGCACAATCGCATTTCTTTCTCGCCGTGTGCGCCCAATCTCCGCAGACCGGAAGCCCGGCTTATCTCTTCCTGCCCACTACCGCCAACGTGCTCCGCGATCGCGAGTTGCACATCCATCGGCTCGAGGAGGAACTTGCGCAGAAGGACGAGTGGCTCACGAGATCGCAACAGGACCATCAGGCTCTCGTCACTCTCCACGGCGAACAAAAGGAGCAACTCGAAGAGCGGAATCGATGGGCAGCGAAACTGGATGAGGAACTTTCCGCGGCCAACGGGCGCGTTGCCGAACTGCAGGATGAATTGGTTCGCGAAGCAGCCAATGCCGCCGAAGTGGTCCAGGCCTACGAAGCAAAACTCCGTGAGCTCGAGGAGGAATCGAATCACCGCGCGGCCGCCATCGAGCAACACTGGCGCGGCGAGTTCGACAGCAAATCCGCCGAACTCGCCCAGTGCGTTCAACTCCTCGACCAAGCCGAAACGACCGTTGAGGAAAGAACGCGCTGGGCGCAGGGCCTGGACCGTGAAAAGCAGGCGCTCGAAAATCAGCTCAGCCTGGTGCAGGCGTCGCGCTGGATCCGCATGGGGCGTAAGTTGGGGCTAGGTCCGCAGTTCGGCAGATGACTTCGTCCCCACGTGCAACGCCACCATCCCGAAGGTCATCCGGTGAAAGTGAACCTGCTCGAATCCGGCCGCCTTCATCTGCGCCGCCAAACCTTCCGCGCCCGGAAATTTTCGCACCGATTCGGGTAAGTACTTGTATGCATCGGGTTCGCTTGAAAACAGCGCTCCGAGCCGAGGCAGGATGTGCCGCGAGTAGAAATCGTAGAAGCGGCGGAACAACGCGTTCGGCGGAGTGGAAAATTCGAGGATAGCCGCCGCTCCTCCCGGCTTCAACACACGCAGCATCTCATCGAAACCGCGCCGGTAGTTGGCGAGATTCCTAAAGCCGAACGCTGCCGTTACCAGGTCCGCTGTCCCGTCGCGTAACGGAAGCCGCAGCGCGTCGGATTCGAACAGCTTCGTCCGCGCCCCAATCTTTCGTCCGGCGGCTTTCAACATTTCGTGCGAGAAATCGCTTCCATACACAGGCGCAGCGCATGCCCGCTGGAGGGCGATGGTGAGGTCCGCGCTGCCACAACACAAATCGACGACTCTGGCCCCCGGGCGCTCCAGATAGTGGCGCAGGAGCCGTACCGTCCGCCAGCGCCAATACCGGTCGGTTTGGAACGACAGCAGATGATTCAGGAAGTCGTAGCGCGATGCCACGCCGTCGAACATCTTCCGCACATATCGCGATACCTGCTGTTCGCCTTCCACCCCTTCCGGCGTTGAGCCGCGCGGGCTGTCCAGTGCCGTCATCGTGACTCCGCCAATGCCATCTCGGTGGCCCGCAGCACCATTCCCGCATCCACGCCGGATTGCACGCGCACGCGCCCGACGCCCTCGGAAAGCACGAAGTGAACGTTCCCCTGGATCGTCTTCTTGTCCGATACCAGGCGGGTTAGCATACGTTCGGCGTCGATCCCGGCGAGCGATGGTATGGAACCATAGGCGTCAATCGATAGCAGGATCCGTTGGCGGTCCGTTTCCGGGGTAATGCCCATCAGGCCGCCGAGATGAGTGGCGGCACGCATGCCGAAGGCGACCGCCTCGCCGTGGAGAAGGTAGGAGTACTTTGTCTCGGCTTCCAACGCGTGGCCGATCGTATGCCCGAAATTCAGGATCCGCCGCAGCCCGCCTTCCTTCTCATCCTCAGTGACAACCTCGGCCTTGATCCTTACCGATTCGGCGATCATGTGCTCGACGATCTCCGGATCCTGCACCAACACCTTTTCCGCTTCGCCCGTCATTCGTTCGAACAGCCGCGGGCTGC
The DNA here is from genome assembly GCA_041740335.1 of Bryobacteraceae bacterium. GTDB lineage: Bacteria > Acidobacteriota > Terriglobia > Bryobacterales > Bryobacteraceae > DSOI01. Next base: position 2,368 of record JBGSME010000951.1, read on the forward strand.
GGATGATCCCGCACTTGACCACTTCGTACAAGCCTGCGCGGTACTCGCGCGCCGGCAGCGTCGCCAACACATCCGGATCGATCACCACCGCCAGCGGCTGATGAAATGCTCCGATCAGATTTTTGCCCGAAACCAGATTCGTTCCGGTCTTTCCACCCACCGAAGCGTCCACCTGCGCCAGCAGCGTCGTCGGGGCTTGAATCACTGGAATGCCGCGCATGAAAATCGCCGCCAGAAATCCGCCGAGGTCGCCCACGATGCCGCCGCCAAAAGCGATTACCAGGCTGGAACGATCCGCGCCGCGCGCCACCATCTGTTCGGCGAGCGCTTCCACCTCGGCCATCCTCTTCCGCTCTTCCCCGCCGGGAAAGATCAGAGTTTCCGCGGCTCTGCCGCCCAAACCGGCCTGGAGGGTTTTCCCGTGCAGGCCCCAGACATCGGCGGTAGTCACAACGAAAATTTTCCCTGTCCTTTGCGGAACAGAATCACCGATATTGGCAAGCGCGCCGCGCGACACCACGCACGCGTATTCGCGCACAGGTGTCCGCACTGAAAATGTGGGCATAAGGACGTTGTACCATGAGGACATCACACCCTCGAACGGAACGTTACTCAAAGCCGATTTTCTCGTCATCGGGGCCGGTGTCGCCGGTCTTCGCGCCGCTATTGAACTCGCGCCCGCCGGACAGGTTCTTGTGCTCACCAAAGGTGAACCGAAAGAGTCATCGTCGGAATGGGCGCAGGGTGGCATTGCCGCCGCGCTGGCCGATGACGACGAAGTCTCCCTGCACGAACAGGACACCCTTGCCGCCGGCGATGGCCTCTGCGACCGCGAAGCCGTCCACACGCTAGTTCAAGAAGGCCCTCACGCCATCGAAGAACTTATCGCCTGGGGCGCCGCCTTCGATCGCGATGGCACGAAATTATCCTTCGCCCGCGAAGGCGCTCATTCCCGCAACCGAGTGCTGCACGCCCATGGCGATTCGACCGGGCGTGAAATTGTACGGGCGCTTTGGCAGAAGGCGACGACGTTTCCGACCATCCGCGTTCTCAGCTTCACCGCGATCATCGGACTGCTGCAGC
>JBGSME010000952.1:0-5030 GCA_041740335.1 Bryobacteraceae bacterium
TGATATCGTCGTCGAGGCCGTAGAGCTTTTTGGTGGCATCGCTTTCGTTTGAGAAGTCGAGCAGATCGGGCACGGCGGCCTGCATGCGATAGGCGAGTTCGTAGTTGGCGATGGTGGCTTCAATCTCGCTCACCTGGCCGAAACGATCGAGCACGCCGCGATTGAGTTTCCCGATCAGCGCCAGTTTTTCGCGTTGGCCGGCCTGTCGCGAGGCGGGTGGGGTAAGGTCAGCGATGGGGTGCTCGCCTTTGCGGAAGAGCGTGCCTTGGTAGCTGGCGGGTAGAAATCCGCTGCTGAAGCAATCCATGCCGCCGGGAGGAATCAGGCCACTCTCCAGCACGACGAAGCCGGGCAGATTTTCGCTTGCGCTACCCAGACCGTAGTTGATCCAGGAGCCCATGCTGGGACGCCCCTGAAATCCGGAACCGGAGTGGATGAAGTAGTTGGCGGCGGTGTGCTCGGAGTGATCGGCGACCATGGATCGGATGATGGTCATGTCGTCGACGCAGCCGGCGAGGTGAGGAAACAGGTCACTCACCCAGGCGCCGGAGGCTCCGTGTTGTTTGAAAGCGAACGGTGAACCGTAGACTTTGTCGCTGATATTGAAGACGGTAGTGGGAGGACGGAATGGAAGCGGCTGGCCGTTCTCCTTGGTCAACCTGGGTTTAGGATCGAAGGTATCCATCTGCGACGGGCCGCCATCCATGAAGAGAAAGATGACGGACTTCGCCTTGGCGGGATGATGCGCGGCGCGGGTAGCCGCCTGGGACTGAGAGGCGAGCATGTGGAGCAGCGCGAGACCGCCGAAGCCATTGGCGGCGCGGCACAGGGCTTCGCGGCGCGAGAGTAGCGATCGGGTATGTTTATCGGACATACAAGAACTCCGCCGAATTCATTAGCGCGTGAGCGAGATCGGCCCAAGAGGCGCTCGAGGCGTAAGCGAGCCCCTCGCGGCGCTCCCAATCCTGGGGCGGCCTGGCGAACGCTTCCAGGTACATCCGCTCAAGGCGGCGACTGTCATCGGCTTCGCTCGCGCTCACGCGATCGGCCCATGATTTTGCCTGCTGCAGCACGAACTCGTTGTTCAACATCATCAGCGCCTGTGATGGGACGGTGGAAGATCCACGGACGCCGATTGTGGAGACCGGCAGCGGATAGTCGAAGGCGAGCAGGAAGGGCGTCAGGAAGTTGCGGCGCACCTGCACATAGAGACTTCGCCGGCGAGCGCCGTCAAGGGGGCCTGATTTCGGTTTACCGCGACCGTCCTGATAGGCGCTGATGTGCGGCATGACACTGGGGCCGAAGAGGGTGGAGTCCAGCGTGCCAGCCACGGCGAGAATCGAATCGCGAATCGCTTCGCCTTCAAGACGGCGGACTGAGAAACGGGCGAGCCATTGGTTTTCGGGATCGGCTTCGACAGCGATAGGATCGGCCTTGCTCTCGCGGCGGTAGGCGCTGCTGAGCACGATCCAGCGATGCACCTGCTTCACGCTCCAGCCGCTTTCGATGAATCCGGCGGCCAGCCAATCCAGCAATTCGGGATGCGTGGGCCGGCCGCCCATTTTGCCGAAGTTGTCGGCGGTGCGCGTGAGGCCGGCTCCGAAATGATGCATCCAAATGCGATTGACCATTACGCGGGCGGTGAGGGGATTGGAGTCGCGGGACATCCAATCGGCGAGTTCGAGGCGGCCGCTGCCTTGTTTGACGGGAGGCTGTCCGGCGCCAGCGATTACTTGGAGGAAGCCGCGCGGCGCTTCGCCGCCGAGGTTTTTGTGGCTTCCGCGAAGATGCACGCGAATATCATGGGGGTCTTCGTCCTGGCTGGTCATTGCCCAGAAGGACGCTGGAATCGTGACGCCGTCTTCGGCCAAGCGCACGGGGCTTTCGCTGGGGCTCGAGTCGGCGGGAGGGTCTTTTTCATCGGAGAAGACGATCTTGTCGACGACGAGGTGCCCGTCGCGGGCGCGATCCACGATTTCGAAGTAGCACTCGCGGCCGATTTCCTTGGTCATGCGCGCGGTTTGCCATTCGAAACCGGCCTTGTCGCTGGGGACCAAGTGAGCGCTCTTGTGGTCGTCGGCGACGACGGTGACGCGGATCGGCTCAGACTCCTTGCCCTTCCCGTTTCCCTTGGTGCCAGCCATGCGGACGTGCACCCAGAGTTTGGGCATGCGGAATTTTCTTGACGTGAGCGACCCGACCAACTGATCTGCGCCGGGCCCGGCCGAATTGGCAGTGCCGCGCGCGGGCGCTTTGCCGAAGGCTTGCCCGGCTGTCTGCCAATCGCCGTAGGAGGGCGCATCGAAATCTTCGAACAGTTCGTCGGTGGGGCGCAGTGCGGATTTCGCGGGTGAATGCGGATTCCAATCGCGATTGCGGCCGGCTATCTTCGCGACGGCGGCGTCGATCTCGCGGATGCGAGTTGGGGAATCGACGACGGTTTCGCGCAGATAGGTGCTGTGGAGGATGCCGGCCATCGAATAATAGTCGCGGGTGGGGATGGGATCGAACTTATGATCGTGGCAGCGGGCGCAGGCGATTGTGAGGCCGAGGAAGGCCTTGCCGAGCACGTCGAGCTGGTTGTCCACGGTATCGGCGCGCGTCTTCACCGAATCGACGGCCGAGTTGAGCACTTCGCCGAACCAGAAAGCGCCGCTGGCGATGGGTGATTCGAGATGGGCGCCGTCGAGGGAGACGCGGGGCTCGGGCAGGAGGTCTCCGGCGATGTGTTCGCGGACGAACTGGTTATAGGGGAGATCGCCGTTGAAGGCGCGGATCACGTAGTCCCGGTAGCGCCAGGCGTCGAGCTTGTTGTTGTCGAACTCGTGGCCGTTGGTTTCGGCGAAGCGCACGAGATCGAGCCAGTGGCGCGCCCAGCGCTCGCCATAGTGGGGCGAGGCGAGCAGGCGTTCGACGACGCGCTGGTCAGCCTCGGAAGAGGAGTCGGCGAGGTAGGCGGTGATTTCGTCAATAGTGGGCGGCAGTCCGGTGAGGTCAAAGGTGACGCGGCGCAGCCAGGAGCGGCGATCGGTTGGCGGGGCGGGCTTCAGATTCTTTTCGCGGAGGCGGGCATCGATAAAACGGTCAATGGGATTGGCGTTGGGGCCATCGGGCAACTCGGGCTTTGCCAGCGGCTGAAACGCCCAGTACTTGCGGGCTTCGGCGAGATCGAAAGTTGCCGTCTTCGGAGGTGCGGGGCTGGAGCGGGGATCGGGGGCACCCATGCCGATCCAGCGTTTGAAATCCTCGATGGACTCGTCGGAGAGTTTACCGGCCGGCGGCATCCGCAATTGATGATCGGTGTAACTGATGGCGAGGAGGAGGCGCTGGCGCGCACGGTCACCGGTGAGGGGCTGATCGAGCCGCAGGCCGCCCATGGGGGTGGCGAGTTTGGCGCTGTGGCAGGCGTAGCACTTCCCGGCGAGGACGGGACGGATTTTGCGTTCGAAAAGTTCGTCTCCCTCGGCGGCAAGGAGTTGGCCGGCGAATGCCGCGGCGGCGATGGCGATATGGAAGAGCGGCCTCGACATGGAACCATGTTATCGCTTCAACCGTGCGGCGAGCCGGCGCAGGATGTCGTGGTGCGCGCGGCGCGTGCCTTCGGTGCGGTGGGTGAATGCGGTTCCGTCGTCACGGAGATAGGTCCGTTTCATGCGGCCTTCCGGGAACCAGCGGTCATTGCCATGGCGGCCGATCCATTGGCACTTGAACACGCCGATGAGATAGGGGAGTTCGAAGGCGCTCGCCAACCACTTGGCTGCCTCCGCAGTGGCTTCGGCCTCCGGCTTCACGGTTCCGCGATCGGTTTCGAAGCCGGTGTCGAGACTGAAGGGCGCAGCCCAATCGATGACGATAATCGGCTTCCCGACCAAGGCGTGATCGCGATCGAAACCCTCCTGCTGGAACAATTGCCATTCGGGCGGGCGTTGCGGCGAGAGGATCAGCGCCTGGGTGCAGAACACATCCACGTGTTTGCCGACGGCGCGCAACACCGGGTCCGGCACCTGGCGGAGGACAAAGCGCTCTCCGAAAAAGAGATGATGCGGCGCCCCCTCCCGCACCAGCGCGCGGAGCTGCCGGTAGAGCGTATCGGCAACGAGACCGAGAAAGGCATCGTCACTGCCGCCGGTCTGGACGAATTCGCGATAGCGGCGATTGCCGGGGGCGGACACAGGCAGTTCGCGAAAGTAGGCCAAGCGGCGAGCGGTCCACACGGGAAGGTCCGCGAAGGCGATGCCGAGCGCCATCGGATCGTCGCGGACGGGTTTCAGTTGTTCGAGCACCGAGGCGCGCAGCCGGGCTTGGAAGTCGGGATCGAAGACATCGAAGGCGAACTTACTGGGGCCGGGAAAATCGATGTTCACGACATACGGGAGTTCGCGGCGCAGCAGCGGATCGAGGGGCGCATAGGCTTCGCCGGCTGTCATTCCGGATTTTCGGTAGGACTCCAGCATTTGCGCGCGAGCTTTGTCGAGGCCGCCGGCGCGGGCGATCAACGGGGTGGGCTGGGCGGGGTCCTGAAGAAATTTTCCGGTGTGATTTGCGCCCAGAGCGATGTAGGGATGGCCATCGGGAGTGATGAAGAACCATCGGCCGGCGATTTCTTCGAGGCGAAAGAAGCCTGTGGCGTGGCGGGATTGAGCGGCGAATCCGCCGTAGCGGTCCAATTCCGGCAGGAGCTGGGCGGGTAACAGAACGATGGCTAGGTACGCCAGCAGGACAAGTCGCGACATGATTCCTATGCTACACACCGGTCCTGACCGAGCGTGGGGCGCGGGTTGGATACAATGGCGGCTATGCAACGCCGTCATTTTCTTCTCGCGGGATCCGCGCTGACTACGTCTCTTTCGGCCGCCAGTGACCGAGTCCGAGTGGCCATCATCGGCGTGGGCGGGCGCGGGAACAACCTACTGGATGAGGCATCCGCGCTTCAGAACGTGGAAGTAGCGGCGCTGGTCGATCCGGACGGAAACCGAACGGAGGCGGCGGCGCAGAAGCTATTCAAGGCGACCGGTAAGCGGCCGAAGCTC
>JBGSME010000953.1:0-4238 GCA_041740335.1 Bryobacteraceae bacterium
TCGGCGCGGACGCACGAAATTACGAAGCTGGCGGGGTTTGAGGATCGGGGGTATCTGCGTACGAAGTATGAGGACACGGAGGACTATTCGTTGATCCATGTGATTTTCGAGGATGGGACGGTGGCGGATGTGACTGCTTCGGAATTGGTATTGGGCGGGATTTACGATTTCGTGGAAGTGTTTGCCAATAACCATCGGACGCGGTGCCGGATTTCGCCGGTGAATGTGATGGACGTGTACAGTCCACGGCATGCGGAGTTGAAGGATGTGTATCTGGTGGAGAAGGTGAGTTCGAACGAGGGGTGGACGCCGGCGTCGCCGGATGAGGGGTGGAGTTTGGGGTATGCGCGGGAGTTGCAGGATTTCGTGGATGCGATTCGGGAGAAGCGGCAGCCGGAGAGCGATCTTGATTTGGCGATTGATATTACGTTGACGTTGTATGCGGGGTATGTGTCGGCGGAGGGGTTGGGACGGGAGGTGGCGGTTCCGTTGTTGGGGTGAAATCGGGTGAGATTGGGGCGTTGGCGAGGTTGAGGGTGGAGGGTGCTGGAGCCGGCTCGGGTGTGGTGATAGACTGAGGGGCGCGATAGAGAAGAGAGGAGAGACGACTTGGCTAACGATTGGATTTCACAGGGGTTGCTGACGAAGCTGTGCAGCAGCAGCGCCATCTATGACAACCGGGTGGAATTTGGGTTTGGTTGGTGGTTCGCCTATATTTGGAAAGAAATCGGCGCAAGGAACCGGGACGAGGAGAAGATGAAAGAGGTGATAGCCACAGTCTTCGCCGATAGGTTTCCGGCTGATATCGCCCAAAAATCTTACGCACAGAAGAGGGCAGCGGGAGATGCCGTGGCGGCCGGCTTCACTGCGCTGCTGCCCGAACCGGCTGACCTGAGAACCAATCCGTTGAAGTACCGGGCACTGCTGACGAAGCTGCTTAACATCGGATTCCGCGAGATGCCGGCCCAAGCTGTGAGCCTGCCGGGCGCCGGGCAGGTAAAGGAAATGTTCCTTGACCGGATCTCGGCGCTGAAGCATGGAAACCGAGTACCGGTGGCTATCGGCTACCGCGGGGACACGCGCGATTACGATACCGTGATCAGCCACAGCGGAGCGCTGAGCCGCGCGGATCTGGGCCTGAACAACATGAACCAGCCGTGGCACCCGTTCAGCGATCCGGTGGTGGGAGGCAAGACGTACGGACGAGGGGCCAGCGGGGACAATTGCCTGTACTCGGTGCTGAGCATCGGCAACGATGTGTCGGTTCCGGTGGGCTTTCCGCTCATCGAAGATGCGAACGTTTACACGCTGCCGGCGCTGCCGGCGACCGAGCCGGTGAAAGACCTGAGCAAGTGGAACTTCAAGATTTACCGCGAGGCGCAGACGGGGAAAACGGCACCGCTGCGGCTGGCGAAGGCGGCTGTGACGGGAGTGGGAAAAACGTCGGGTTTGTTCCTGGCGAGCGAGATGTTTATCTATGCGGTGAAGGTGAAGAAGGCGGTACACACGCAGGACTTTGTGGAGCAGGAATTTGCGATGCCGCAGAACCAGTGTAGAGAGCGTGGGGTCCGCGCGGTGAAGCTGAAGAATTTTCTGGCAGGGGCGCGTATACGCCGAATTCATCTGGGCCCGGCCCGGATGTGCGGGGTGGTTGGTTTTGTCCAGGAGGTGAAGTATTGCGTTGGGGGAAGGTGGGTCCCGAACGTGGATGCGGCTCAGTTCGGCGCGGCCCACTTTTACGGCGACGTAGAGGCGGGCCGGTCCGCGCTGGCGTTGATTCAAGCGAGGCTTGCGCCGAACGGGACGGTAATCGGGGAGAGAGACGTGAGCATGGCACCGAACCCGCTTCCCGGCGTGACTGCAATCGAGCAATGGAACCTGACGTTCGACCAGTTTACGGCACTGAAGCAGCAGTATGGCGCGCAGCTTTACTACGGTAGGGTGGCATGATTTGGGAGGGCTACTTCTTGCCGGCTGGCTTGATGTCGCCTTCTGAGCGGACGACGATTTCGTAGGTCTGGTTGTTCCGGATGCAGAAACCGGTGACTTGAATTCTTTGTCCGGGCGAGAGGCTGGCCGATTGGGCTCCGGGCAAGAGAAGGACCTGGATCTGGGAGCCGTGGCCGGTGCGAAGGATGAGCGATTGCCCGATTGGCGCGCTGACGACGTCGCCTTCGGCTCTGACGATCTTGCCTTCGTAGAATTCGCTGAGCGAGGGACTCGCCATTTTCCAGGGCTTCACCAGGCGCCGGCCTTTTTGAAGGCTGATCGAGCGGGCACGGAGGACGAGCATACCGCGGCTGTCGCGGGCCAGGGTGCCGGTGACTTCGAGCGCAGTGCCGACGGAGTAATAACCCTTTTTCGCGCTGACGACGTAGATGCCGGTGATGTGGTCACCGAGGACGAAGCCGTTGTCGTTCATGAGGGAACTGAGCGCGCCAGACGGCACGGTGACGTTGCCTTCGAGATGGACATCGGAACCGAGAGGCTTCTCGCGGGCTTTGTGCGGATCGAGAAAAAGAAGGAAGACTGTCAGGGCGGCGATCAAGGTGCGCCGCCGTGGTGTCCGGGGGCGGGGGCGATCCGATCATGCCGATCGTATGCGGCGTCGGGGCGTGGTGCGGTCACAGGAACCAATATACATGCTGAAAGCCGGTCTACGAGGATGACAGGGGTTACGCGCCGAAGGTTGGTTTCTCGTCGGGATGGAGGACGTCGTGATCCTCGAGAGATTCCAAATGGGAGACCACTTCAATCGGGTAGGGGCAGCGTCCGGCGAGGGTGGTTTCGAACAGAGTAGCGCGGCGATGGACGCGGGAGATGGTTTCCTCGGCGGGAAACAGGAGGTGGAGGCTGATGATGACGCGTGAGCCGGTGTCGCGAAAGCGGAGGCGATGGTAGCGGAGGTCCATCTCGGTGGTCAATTCGGCGACCAGGGCTGCGACTTCGGCGCGTTTTCCGTGGTCGGGGAGATCGAGGAGTCCGCGGACGGAGGTGCGGATGAGGCCGGCGCCGGTCCAGAGGATGTTGATGGCGACGGCGATGGCGATTAGGGGATCGAAGGGTTTCCAGCCGGTGAGGATGACGAGGATGAGACCGCCGACGACGCCGAAGCTGGTCCAACTGTCGGTGAGGACGTGTTTGCCGTTGGCTTGGAGGATGAGGGAATGGGTGCGGGAACCGACGCGGATGAGGTACCAGCCGAGGGCGAGGTTGATGAGGGAGGCGGCGAGGGTGAGGATGAGCCCGAGGCTGAGTTGTTCGAGGACGAGGCCGGCGCGCCATTTTTCGATAGCGGCGTAGATGATCCAGAAAGCGGCGACGGTGATGGCGCCGCCTTCGAAGCCGGCGGAGAAGAAGGTCATGCGTTCGTAGCCATAGGGAGACTCGTCGTTGGGTGGTTTGGCGCTTAAGCGAAGGCTGAAGGTGGCGAAGGCAACGGCGGCGACGTGAATGACGCTTTCGGCGGCGTCGGAGAGAATGGCGGCGGAATTGGTGAGGTGGTAGGCGGTGAGTTTGCCGATGAGCATGCCGAAGCCGGCAAAGAGGGAAAGGCGCATGGCCCAGAGGCGTTGTCTGGCACCGTCGACTTGGTTGTCCGGAGCGTCGGGTTTGGCCATGGAGTCGAGATTCAAGCTTATCGTTGCGCATTGCTGTATGCCAAGGGACGGCATGCCAAGGGAAATGATTGGCAGCGGCGATTTGGCCTGGAACTTGCACTGGGAATCATTCCCCAAGGAGGGGACAGACGATGAGGAAGAACGAAGGCAGAGGAAAAGCGAAAATGGCGGCGGCGGCGAGGGAGCTTGCGGCGGAGCGGGAGCGGATCGTGAAGATGCTGCCGGTGCCGGGCGAACCGGCTACGGAGCGGTACACGGCGGACGAGTGGGCTCCGCTGGTGCATGACGAGTTCGTCCTCAGCGCGCTGGACCGGATAGAAGTGGAGCGGCTGCGGCAAGTGGAGGAGGCAATCGCGCGAGTGCGCGACGGCACGTATGGGAGATGCACAGAATGCGGTGAAGCGATACCGGAGCGCCGATTGGCGGCACTCCCTTGGGCGGAGCGGTGCGTTGGGTGCGCGGAGGGTGTGTTCGCGAAAGCGGCGTGAGAACTGCGCGACAATGAGGGCCGATGCTATCGATCGAAGTGCCGGGATCGGCGCCGGCGCCTAAGGAGTCACGGAGGTGGCTACAGCCGCGGGTGCCGCGGGATCAGGTTTACCGACTGGCGCCGCGGCG
>JBGSME010000954.1:0-2230 GCA_041740335.1 Bryobacteraceae bacterium
GGCGCGGTGTTCGCCGATTTCGATAACGACGGCCGGATCGACGTCGCCGTGGCTGAGATGGACGCCCCCGTGTCGCTGCTGATGAACCGCACCCCGGAACCCGGCCACTGGATCATGTTGAAGCTCGAAGGCCGCGCGAACCGCTTCGGCGTGGGTGCGCGCGTCACCGTCAAGACCTCGCGCGGAACCCAGACACGGGAGGCCAAGGCTGGCGGGAGCTACGCTTCATCGAATGATCCCCGTCTTCACTTCGGCTTGGGCGCCGAGTCAACGGTGCAGCAAATCACCATCCGTTGGCCCTCGGGCCGGATGTCCACGCTGGAAGCGGTTAAAGCCGGTCAGATACTGGCAGTTGCTGAACCCAACCAATAGAAATGTGTGTTTTATCGAGGCGCGTAATCCCGGAACGAGGAAACGATCAGCAGCAGGCAACCCTGCTCGGAGGTGATCGCACAATGCTCGGTTTCGGGTTTTGCCAGGAAAAAGTCACCGGCGTGCGCGGTTAGCGTGCCGTCGGTGTGCCGGATATCGCCTTCGATCACCCAGCATTGTTCGCCTTGCGAATGATGGTGGGCGGGATAAGTCGCGCCCGGCGCCAGACGAAGCAGATTGGTGGCGAGCGTGGTTTGTTTGTCGACCGAAAGCGTAAGAAAATCTACGCCCGGGAAAGGCGTTGCCGTCCATTGACGGCTGTCCCGGCGAAGAATCGAGTAACCGGGGAGGGAATCTTCAAAGCCGCCGGTTGGCTTCCGCGTCGTGGCGGCGGCGCGTACGCGGTCCCGCAATCGCGCAGGTGGAGCAACCGGTTCCAGACCGAGAGCGAGCAGCGCGGCAACATCGGCGTGCTCCTCCAGACCCAAAGCTGCATTATTCTGATCCACGTCTCTGCACCCCTATTGTAACCTGGACGCGATGGGCCAATTCTCGTTCCTTTGGGTCATGGCCGCCGGGGGTGTGAGAATCGCGCGTCTCTGGCCGGTCTGGGGCGGCGCCTTCGCGGCTCTGGCGATTTCGACATACTCGGCAACGGAACTCCCGTTCCAACTCGAGCCCTCGAAGACCACGCGAAAGTATCTGATCGAATCAATGGCGGGCGGAGTCGCGCTGCTCGACTTCGACAATGACGGCCTGCTCGATCTCTATTTCGTCAACGGCGCCGCCCTCGCCGATCCGATGCCGAAAGGCGCTCAGCCCGGCAAGACCGCCGCAAAATACTGGAACCGCCTTTACCGCAATCTTGGAAATCTTCGCTTTGAGGACGTAACCGAGCGCGCCGGCCTCGCTGGCGCTTTCTACGGCATGGGCGCGGCCGCGGCCGATTTCGACAACGATGGCGACACCGACCTGTACGTTACCGGCTTCGGCGCGAATCAACTGTTCCGGAACGACGGCGGCACGTTCACCGACATCGCCCCGCGCGCCGGGGTGAAGGCGGATGGATGGTCCACCAGCGCCGCTTGGGTAGACGCCGATCACGACGGCCTGCTCGACCTCGCCGTGGCGCGGTATCTCGACTGGAACTTCGACGACATCTGGTGCGGCGCGCGCAAACCCGGCTATCGCAGCTATTGCCACCCCGATCAGTTCAAGCCAGTTTCACACCTTCTGTATCGCAACCTTGGCGACGGGCGCTTTGCCGATTTCAGCCGTGAATCCGGCTTCGGGCTCGTTCCGGGCAAGGGACTTGGCATCGCCATCGCCGACTATGATCTGGACGGGCGCATCGATATCGCGGTTGCCAACGACGCGTTTCCACAACAGCTCTTCCACAACACCGGCCAAGGTCACTTCCGCGAAGTTGGCCTCGAAGCCGGCATCGCCTATGACGACGACGGGCGCGTTTTCAGCGGCATGGGGATTGACTTCGAAGACTACGATAACGATGGCCGCCCCGATCTGGCGATCAACGCCCTCGCCGGCCAACGGTACGCTCTATTCCGCAACACCGCCGGCGGCTTCGAATACGTGTCCACCACCTCCGGTGTGGCGGCGCTCACACGCGGGCACTCCGGCTGGGGACTGCGGCTGGCGGATTTGGATAACGACGGATGGAAGGACCTGGCCGTCGCCCAAGGGCACGTGATGGACAACATTGAAGTCACCCAGCCCGGCAGCCGGTACCGGGAGCCCATCCTGCTTTTGCGCAACAGCGGCGGCCGTTTCAGCGCGCTTCCTGTCAGCGGAGCCCTGGCCATTGAGCGCGCGGCCCGCGGCCTCGCGGTGGGCGACC
>JBGSME010000955.1:0-4727 GCA_041740335.1 Bryobacteraceae bacterium
CAGACCGCCGCCGCCGGTGAATAGTCGGCCCGTGCGCGATGCGGGTCCGAGCCCGGTGAGTTTTTCGAGGCCGGCGCCGCCACCGCCCTTGGGCTTGTAGGCCGAGACGAGGCGCACGATCCGGTCGTCGGGCAGGTAGAAGAACGTGTCGCGCATGCCGAGCGGCTCAAAGATGCGGCGGCGGAAGAACTCATCGAGACTCTGGCCGGAAACCACTTCGACGAAGCGGCCTAGCACGTCGACGGAGAGGCCGTATTCCCAACGGTCACCGGGGTGGAAATTGAGCGGCAGCGCGGCCAGACGCTTGATGTAGTCGGCCAGTACATCCTCCGGCTTGTATAAGGCCCTGAGCTGCTTCGCCAAATCCGCGACGGGTCCGAAAGTGCCGTAGACAATCCCAGCGGTATGCGTGAGCAGGTGGCGAACGGTGATGGGGCGCGCGGCGGGCTCCAGGCGGAAACCTGCCGCGGCGCGTTCGTTGGGCGAGTTTGTCACGGCCACCTTCATGTCTTTGAACTCGGGCAGAAACTTCGAGATGGGGTCGTCCAGCAGGAAGCGGCCCTCTTCATGCAGCATCATCACGGCGAGGCTGGTGACGGGTTTGGTCATCGAGGCGAGGCGGAAGATGGCGTCGGTGCGGAGCGGTGACTTCGTCTCGATGTCCGAAACGCCCTGCGCCTCGAAGTGCACCACTTTGCCGTGGCGCGCCACCATGCTGACCGCGCCTGCGATTTCACCGCGGTCGATATAGCGCTGCACCAGCGCGCGCACTCGGCCCAGTCGTTCGGCGGAAACGCCCACCTGATTTGGCGCGGCCTTCGGTAGCGGAGCAGCGGCGGCGAGCAGTGGGTAGAGCGCAAGGAGCAACCAAGCCTGGAATGACATTGGTGTTGATGGTATCACTCGCGGCGCGACTGGTGGCGGCCCCGGTTTCGGAAAATGCTGAGCCACCTTCATCCGCCGGTACCGGACGCCGGTGGGATCGGTGATGTTCCTGGGCGCTGTCACCATGGCCGCTGCTGCGGGCGCAACCGCAGCCGCCGGGAACCAGGAAGCGTTTCAGTTTTTGATGAACGGTAGGATGGTAGGCGATGCCGCTTCCCACGTGCTGGTGTTTGCTATTCCGCTGGTGGCTCGTGGCGGAAGGCCATCCTGGACCGTGCGCTTGGCGGCGGTCAGCGGTTTCGGCATGACGCTGCTGTTCGTCGTGCTGTCCGTCTTCCCACTTGCCGAGGAGCAAAGTCCGGGGTGTTTTGCCGCTCGCATGGTGGGGGGCGGTGGGCGGTCTGGGTCCCTACAAGATTCTGGCCCCCTTTGGGTAGGTCTGGGCAAGTCGTGGACAGTTGGTCGGCGATCCGGAAGTTGGCAAGTTGACGTGTAGTCGGCATCTCGGACAAGTGGCTGTCTTCCAGACTCACGACCGGATCACACCCTACCCGGAAGGGTGGCTGCCATCCCAAATGCTGCTGAGACAGTTTAAAATCGTCATTCTCCGTCAGCGAGGCGGAGCTTTCGGTTGCCCGTCTTGAGGCGCATTCCGTCGAGTTGCGCGGCGATCTCGGCCATGCCTTGCTGCACGCGGATCCGAACGTCGCCGACCGTTCGGAGGTCATCCGCGTCGACACCCTTCAACAGGCCACGAGCCTGCCCCACGAGTTCCTGCAGTTCCAGATCATCGGTCACATTGCGGAATGAGAAGTTGGACAAGAACTCGACGAGGTTGGACACGGTTGACTGCTTGAACTTCAGCGGCTTGCCGTCGGGGCCTTCCTTCAGGCGCTCGGCCATGTGTGTCACCAGGTCCGCCATCGACTGCCGGAGCACCTGCTGGATCTCCGATGACGCCTCGGCCATGCGCTGCGCGGCCTTCTCGCGCTCCTGCTCCCAGACCTCCTGCGAGATGCCCTTCAACTGGTCTGGCACGCCGAAGCTGACGTACTGCCACGAGAAGCCGAACTCGCGCGCGACCTCGTCCACCGGCGGATAGTCGGCGGGATTGTAGAAGCCGCGAAGGCGTTTGGCGGCGTCCTGGCAGAGCGTCGGGTAGGCTGCGAGGAACGCCTTCCCCAACTCCGTGCGGTCGGCGGCGAAGCGGCGCAGGCGCTCTTCCACCGTCTCAAGCGCGGCGATTGGCAGCAGGTGGATGCCGATCTCGAACGGCAGGCAGATGTTGTAGAGGTACCGGCGGATCTCGCGGTCGAAGCGGCCGATCGCCTTCAGTTCGGCGGAGTCGACGATGCGATTCGATTCTGTTTTGTGATGGGTGTCCACTATGTCTGTATGACTGTATGGGTCAACAACTTGACGGGATTTCCGTGTCGCGGGCTGTCCTCTGTTCGAAGTGTCTACTTTCCACCGGATCACCCAGGCCGGAGGCCGGCGTATAATTGTGTACAGGTAGGTACACAGGAGCGCATGTCATGGAGCCAGTGAGAGTCGGCATCCGGGAGTTCCGCGAGAAGCTCGCGACGTACGTGTTGGAGAGCGACACGCCGGTGGCGATCACACGGCATGGCGACACCGTCGGGTACTTCATTCCCGCCCGGCGCAGACGTACCGACGAGGAGCGAGCGGCGCTGAAGGAAGCTGCGGAGCGCTTGGATACGCTTCTCGCTGCCAAGGGCATCACGGAAGACGAACTCGTCGCGGACTTCAAACGCTGGCGAGCGGGCAAGCGTCGATGAGCACCCGCAAGGGGCTCGTGCTGGACGCGAATATTCTCATCCGCGCTGTTCTCGGGCGGCGCGTCCGGTCGCTGCTCGAAACGTACGAGGACTCCGCGGATTTCTACGCGCCGGATGTCTGCTTCGAAGACGCCCGCAAGTACGTCCCTGGCGTGCTCACCAGCCGTGGTGAGGATCCAGAAGTGGGTCTGGCCGTGGTTGAGCAGATCCGGGCGTTGGTGACGCCGGTGCATCGAGCACTGTACCAGGATCTGGAGCAGTCCGCGCGGCGGCGGGTGGCCACGCGCGATGAGGAAGACTGGCCGGTGGTGGCGGTGGCCTTTCTCTTGGACGTTCCGATTTGGACGGAGGATCGGGACTTCTTCGGCAGCGGCATCGCCACCTGGACCACCGATCGTGTGGAACTGTATTTCGAAGACGAAACGTCGGCATCTCAGAAGCGGAACCCAACCTGACGCATCTGCGAGCGGGGCGCGGTTACGATGGCATTCGAGAGCGCATTCCGGTCGCCGATGAACATCACTTGATCGACCGCGCGCGTGGGCGCCGTGTAGACAAGAGTGCGGTCGAGCAGCAGTCTCGGAAGCACCGGAATAATCACACGTTGAAACTGGCTGCCCTGCGCTTTGTGAACTGTGATGGCATGTGCGATTTCGAGCCGGTTCAGCGAGACCTCGTCGAACCGATGCACCACGCCGTCGAAGTCGCATTCCAGAGGAGTGGACGGTGCCCGCTTCCGAGTGCTTCGAAACGACGGGCGAATGCGGCCCAGGCTTCCATTGAAGAGTTCGCGCTCATAGTCGTTCTCCCCATGCATCACCGGCTCGGTTTCGGCAGAACCCCATCCGGGAAGCGTCCGCTGACGGCCGGCGATGAGTTCGTCGATCGCGGCATTGATCGCTCGACACCTGCTTCGCCACGACGGGTAGCCTCGGCCTCGCAACATCGCATGAATGCGTGTGGCGCGCAGACGTGGATGTTGCTCCAGCGTTTGGCGGACAAACCCCATGTAGGGGTCGGCCAGGGAAGCGCGTATCGGTGGAGCGCTGCGGAAACGCTCGCTCTCAATGGCATTGCGCACGGCGTCGGGATGAACGCCGAGTTCAGCGGCAATGGTGCCGATCCTCCAATGTTCGGCGTAGAAGTAGCGCCGGATCTGCGCTCGGAGTTCTGGATTGATCATGCAAGGACTCACTTTCGTGGCGGATTGCGTGGATAGGGATTGATGAATCGCAGCACGCGGCCACAGATCCGGCAACGGGCCTCACAGTAAGACGGAGGTGGCATCGTAGCGGCCACATCAGGCTGTCCACATGGCAATGATGCCGGGGAGGTGATCGAAACGGAACTATGATCCGTCACGCTCGTTGCGGCCGACTGCTGCCGGCTCCGATACTCCCGTTGCCGGTCGCGATGATCGAGTCGTCCTTCCTGGCTGCGCTGGTGCCGGCGATTGGCGCATCGCCGCTGGTGGAGTCGGGCCTGGTGGCGGCACTGTTGGCTGCAATAGCGGTGGCCACGGTCACAATGCGAGCAGATGAAAAAGATCGCGTGGCAATGCTCCCGGCAGCACCCACGCTGCAGGAGATAAGCGTCGTCATGAGCTACCGCCGCCATCGTCATCTGGCGGGGTAGACAACGGCAGCCCGGTTATGTCAGGTTAAGACCAGTTCTATGTGGTTGACCTCTTGGGGTTGGCTACCGAATCGGGAACCCTGTCGCGCTAACGGCAGGGTTCCTTCCTCCCGCCTTCAGACACGATACCCGGTACGGCCACGCCCCAGTGATGAGGAGCGCCTTCGGCGCGATGAGGTTGCTGCCTTCGGCTGATTGTTCAGAAAACTACGTTTTCGATGATCGCTAACAAATTGTTCACCCCGATGATCGACATCCTCTAATCATGGTCGGCGGTGACCACGATCAGGGTGTCCTTCACTGGGCGTTTGGCCGCCCACGCGCGGGCCGCACCGATCGATTTATCCATCTCAATGGTGTCCCAAATCGTGCCGACGGCTTGGTTGGGGTGGGACTGCTTGTCGATGG
>JBGSME010000956.1:0-7467 GCA_041740335.1 Bryobacteraceae bacterium
GAAAGGTGCGCACCGACAAAGCGAAACTGCGCGCCACCCGCACGGCCAAGAAAGTGAAGGGCGTCAAGAGCGTCGACAACCAACTCGTGGTTGACGCCAACGCTCACTAGCGAATCGAACGTATCTGCGCCAAATGATGCCTTCCATGCCACGCATAGTGCGCGAGCATAGTGTGCAGACCCACCTCGCCGGATTCCGGATGCACAATCCCCTTTTGCCACGCCTGCTCGTCAAGTGACCGTAGTAAAGCCACCCACCGCGCGTGTAGGCTTCCCAGCAGCGACAGCGAAAGATCCACCGGCGCCGACCGCGCATCGGAGAGTTCCGCCCAGGCCACTTCATCATAGGGTTTGATCGTCGGCGTATCTTCGGTCAGCGCCAGCCGAAACCGGACATAGCTGTTTACGTGGCTGTCGGCGATATGGTGCACCACTTGGCGTGCGGTCCAGCCGCCTTCGCGGTACGCCACGTCTAGGCCGCCATCAGGCAGTCCCGCGACACCGGCGCGAAGCTGCGCGGGAAGTTCGGACAATTGCTCCAGCCACTGAGTTCGGTCCGCCGCGGAGTAAGTGCCGGGTTTCAGGAAGCGCCCAATCGGATAGCGTCGGTCCGTCATGCTCTCGATCAGTCTCCGGCATTTGCGCGCTGCGGTCAAGGTAAGACGGCGCTTATTACGGTAAGCGGCGGCACTTTCCGGGAACTTCCGTCCCCCAGGCTTCGTACACCTACGGCAAGGAGTTTTTATGGCTTTCGAGTCAACGGGTGTGTCCACAGGCGGAGCCTCGCCGCGTTCCGGGTTCGCAAAGCCGATCGTGCAGGTTCTGTTCATCGCGAGTTGCCTCTTGTCGGTGGTTTCCTTCTACACCACCCAGCAAGGCATGGCGTTGTATCTCTCCACGTGGTTTTCCGTGATCGCTTCGCTCGGAATTCAGCTCTCACTTGTGATGGTGGCCTGGCTGATTGGATTCACCCGGCGCGACCGTGTGCTGCTCACAGCGGTCTACATGATGACCGCCACCGTGTCGATTGTGTTCTCCTATGTGAGTCTTCATACGTGGTTCAACGAGCGGGAACGGCCGGCGTTGATGCGGCGCGCGCTGTTCGACGATTTGAACACGGTGGCCGGCGCCTCCGAACGGATGCTGGCCGAGGCAGCGGCGAAGGGCCGCGGCTACGCGGTAGCGCTCGAGGAAATGACGGAAGCCGAAAAGTCGCGCGGTGGTATTTCCCGCGGCAAGGATGCCGATCCGTATCTGGACCGAATTCGCGAAGCCGTGGCCGTTGAAGCCAAGTCGTACGACCCGGGATATCGCGAAGGCGCCGGCGGCGGCGTGCGGTACACCGCCTTTGAACGTTATACCAGGCTCACCCGGCAAGCTGTGGCCGAGGTGGAGCGCGGCATCGAATCGCTGCGTCAATCAAGGGCGGTGCTTCGCCCCGACATGCCCGCCGAGGAACAGTACCGCCGCTTCCGTCAGGATTTCGATTCGTTGCCGTGGGGCCAGGCACAGTCGTTGACGCCCGGCGCGGAAGCAAAGCGACCCGTGCTTCCGGCCTATGCCGGCTACGTGGAGAGCGCTGGGTCGGGCCAGGAGAATCTGATGCGGGCGCTCGAGGAATTGGCAGGAGCGCCCACCAGCCGCAACGTTTTCTCGCTGCTACTGGCCGCATTTATCGATATTGTTGTGTTTCTCCTGGCATGGTCTTCAGGACCCTATTTCCACGGCGACGCCGAGGATCGCTGGATGTCGGCCGGCGCTGCCTTGGACTCCGCTGGCGATCAGGTATTCGCCCGTGATCTGTTGCGAAAATTCCGGCCCGGGCGAATGGGAATGCCCCGCGTGGATGCTGAATCGCTCAGTTCTGGCGAACAGCAGTATTGCCTGCTGCTGGTGAACAAAGGCATGGTCGCGGCGCAGGAGGAAGATGGCCGCACATACTATCTGTTCGACGGGGCCGCGCATGAGCGCCTCGTAGAAACGCTGGCATCGCCCGGTGTTGCGATGCGCGCGGCTCCAACTCCGAGGGCGGTGTAAGTCGAATCTCTTCGCTATCCTTTAGCGTATGGATTTTGAGGAGTCAGGCTTCCTTATCACCGCACCGCTGTTTTCGAGCGAAGAATGCGACGTCCTCGCGGCGCGGCTCAATGCCACTCCGCGAAGCCGCGCCGGTGCGCGTCACCTCCTGGCAGATCCGCTGGTCTCCGCCACCGCGCGTGACGAGCGAATGCTTCGGTTGGCGCGGCGAGCCACCGGCACGGCGGCCGTTCCGTATCGGGCCACCCTTTTCGAAAAATCCTCCGAAACGAATTGGCTCGTGCCCTGGCACCAGGACACCGCCCTTCCACTGGCCGGGCAGTTTCAGGCCTCGGGGTGGGGTCCGTGGTCAAACAAGGAAGGTATCCTCTATGCGCACGCGCCGGCCTGGGCTCTGTCTCGAGTAGTGGCGCTCCGCCTGCACCTCGATGATTCTCTATCGGAAAACGGACCCCTCCGCGTTGTCCCTGGATCCCACCGCGCCGGTGTGCTGTCCGATGGCGGCGTGCTCGAATATACGCGCCTCCACGAATCGGCGGAATGCCCCGTGCTACGCGGCGCCGTGCTGGCGATGCGGCCGCTGTTGATCCATGCTTCCTCCAAAGCCACGAAATGCAGCCCGCGCCGCGTCCTGCATTTCGAGTATGCCGGCTCGATGGATCTCGCCGGCGGGATCCGCCTCGCGGTAGCGTAGCGGAACGGCCGCGGGTCACTATACTGGATCAAGAGCCAATGCACAGTGTGACCCGACGTTCCCTGCTGGCTGGCGCCGCCGCCCTCCCCATCCACGGCGCGAGCAAGCCCCGAGTTGTTTTCGTCTGCGGCGATCACGAATACTCCGGTGAATCGACCCTACCCTTCATCGCCGGCGCACTCGATCGCTCCCGCACATTCCAAACCACTGTGCTGCGCGCCGCTCCGGATCAGAACGCCGAGGAGAACATCCCCGGGCTGGAGGCGCTGGATAAGGCCGATCTGGCAGTGTTTTTCCTTCGCTGGCGTCGCCTGCCCCAGCAACAACTGCGCCATATCGAGAAGTACGTAAGCTCAGGCCGGCCGGTGTTCGGCTTTCGGACGTCGTCCCACGCATTCAACTATCCCAAGGGGCATCCGCTCGAGGAATGGAACCGCTGGGGACCGTCGGTTTTCGGCGCGCCGCCCGGCTGGGGTGTGGATGGCCACACGCACTATGGCCACAAGTCCACCACCGATGTTGCCATTAACCCCGATGCCGCGCGCCATCCGATCCTGCGCGGCGTCGACGAGCGCTTCCATGTCTCTTCGTGGCTCTACCAGGTAAGGCCGAAGTGGCCGCCCCCCACCGCCGAGATCCTGCTGAATGGAACAGCGGTGAATCCCAACAAAGAAGCTGAGCCGAACCCGGTGGCCTGGACGATGAAGAATGCCCATGCCGCGCGCGTCTTCTTCACCACGCTCGGGCACCCCGGAGATTTTCAAGTGGAGTCCGTTCAGCGCCTCACCTGGAACGCGATCCATTGGTGCTTGCAACTTCGCGGAAAGTGGCCTGGACGGCTCGACATTCAAGTGCCTTATCGCGGCATCGTAAAGAGCAAACCAAAGACAGGAGCATGACACGATCGATGAGCAACCCAATCTCACGGCGGGCGTTTGCCCGCGCCGCGGCAGCCGGAATTCTGGGCGCACCCGCAATCGTTGGACAAAACCGGCGCCCCAACATTCTGTTCATGATCGCCGATGACTGGGGCCACCAGCATGCGGGGGCATACGGCTGCAAGTGGGTGCGGACCCCGAACTTCGATCGCGTTGCCCGCGAAGGCGTGCTCTTCACCAACTGCTTCACGTCGAACCCCAAGTGCAGCCCTTCTCGCGCTACGATTCTCACGGGGCGAAATTCGTGGCAGCTCAAAGAGGCCGTGAATCACATGAGCATCTTCCCCAATGAGTTTCCGATCTATCCGAAGCTGCTGGAGAAGGCAGGCTACGCGGTGGGCTACACCGGAAAGGGCTGGGGCCCTGGTGATTTCAAATCCACCGGCTTTGAGCATAACCCCGCCGGCAGGGAATTTCAAAAGCACACTCTCATCCCTCCGGTTTCAGGCGCTTCGAACAAAGACTACGCAAAAAACTTCGATTACTTTCTCGAGCAGAAGCCGAAAGATTCTCCGTTCTGTTTCTGGCTGGGTACCCATGAACCGCATCGGGTTTACGAGGAAGGCTCTGGGATCCGCGCCGGGCGCAAGCCAGCCGATGTCACCGTGCCTGCCTACTTCCCGGACAACCGCACCGTCCGTAGTGACCTGCTCGACTACGGGCAGGAAGTGGAATGGGTGGACGAACATCTTGGCCGCGTCATGCGCCGCCTCGAACAAGCCGGTGAGCTGGACAATACTCTGTTGGTGGTTACCTCCGATCACGGCATGCCGTTTCCCCGCGTGAAGGGGCAGATCTACGAGAATGGATTTCACCTTCCACTCGCCGTGCGCTGGGGACGCAACATTCCGGCCGGCCGCGTGGTGGACGATTTTATCAACGCGCGGGATTTTGCGCCCACGTTCCTTGAGGCCGCCGGGCTGGCCGCGCCGGAGTCCATCACCGGACGCGGATTTCTCGACATCTTGCGATCGGGCAAAGCGGGCATCGTCGACGCCTCTCGCGATGTGATGCTGGTCGGCAAGGAGCGCCACGATCTCGGGCGGCCGGACAACGCGGGTTATCCGGTACGCGCCATCCGGACGCGTGAGCATCTCTACGTCCGCAATTTCGAGCCGGACCGTTGGCCCGCCGGCAATCCGGAAACCGGATATCGCAATTGTGACGACAGTCCGTCAAAAGCCGCCATCCTGTCCGGGTTCGACAAATACTACCGGATGTCGTTCGGGCAGCGGCCCGCCGAGGAACTCTACGCGCTTGGCAAGGATCCCGAATGCGTCAACAATGTCGCGGCTTCGTTGGATTATGCGCAGGTGAAGAGGCAACTGCGTGCGCGGATGGAGGCGATGCTGCGCGAGGAGGGCGACCCGAGGATGACCGGCAACGCCGCCTTCTTCGATACGATCGACTATACCGGCGCCAAGAAGCACTCCTGGGCCGAATGGGAGCGCTTCCGCCGGCCCTGATGCTACGTGGTGGTCTGATCGATTCCGAGCGCGTCGTCAAGCAGCGATCCCAACCGCCGCACCCGCGAATTCAATTCCATTTCCCGGCTGCGCAGTTGGTCGGCCAGATGCAAACACGCGAACACGGCCACGCGCGTCGAATCCAGGTTGGGTGACTTGCGGGCCACTGAGTCCATGAGTTCGTCCACGTAGTTGGCCAGGTCGATCATTTCGTTCGGATCGCCCTCAGTCACAAGGGTGAACGACTGATTGAGGATCGCGACGCGGACTTGCTGCCGCCCGCCCGATTCATTTGCCATGTTTTGAAGAATAGCGCACCGGCGCTCAACCGCGGTCCCGCCCTCAGGCGTCCGCGTTCAGCCGGTCAATGTGCGTGAGCAGCTTGTGCAGGCGCTGCTTCACAGACTCTCGTTCTGATTGCAGCGAATCCCGCTCCGCCCGCAGCCCTTCCATCTCGCGCGTCAACTCGTCGATCCGAGCTTTCAATGCCCCCATCCCGCTGGAGGTCGCAAGCGCGGCATCGCGCTCCTTGCGCAATTGGCCCACCGTCTCCACGGCGCGCTGCACCTTTTCTTCGAGTAAAGCTAGAGTGTCCGGATCCATCTTCCCTCCCGATCCGTGATTTTATCAGGACCCGGCAGCTCAAGCGGCCTGCGGGCTACCGGCGGCCAATCCGGCCTTCGCCTTCTCCACAAGCTGGGCAAACGCCGAGTCGTCAGTGGCCGCAATGTCGGATAGCACTTTGCGGTTGAGATCGATGCCCGCTTTCTTCAGCCCGTCCATGAAGCGCGAATACGAGATTCCATGGGTACGGCACGCCGCGCCAATGCGCACGATCCACAGCGATCGGAAACTGCGCTTCTTCTGCTTGCGGCCCACATAGCCATATCGCAGCGCCTTTTCCACCGCTTCCTGTGCGGAACGGTAAAGCTTGCTCTTTGTGAGGAAGTAGCCCTTTGCGAGCTTGAGAACTTTTTTTCGGCTGTCGGTACGATTTGTACCGCGCTTTACTCTTGGCACGTTTTTCTCCTTTGGGTATATTCAGAGCGGATCAGGCACGTGCGAAAATTGCCTGTCTGCTCGGTGGCCGGGCTCTTCAGCCCACGCAACTGGTTTCCCAGCGCGTTTGGAATTTTATCCGTACGGAAGCATCGAGGCGACAGCCGCGTGATTGGTGTCGTCTACCATTGTTCCCTGCCGCAGTTTCCGTTTCCGGCTGCGCACCTTCGAGGTCAGAATGTGTCGGGCAAAGGCATGATTCCTCTTGAACTTGCCCGTCCCTGTCTTCTTGAAGCGCTTGGCGGCCCCTTTGTGTGTCTTTAGTTTCGGCATTTGATTGTCGTTTCCATTAGATCCCTGCCGGTGTTGTCACCGAGCCAGGGCACAAACCTCCCCAGTGTACCACGACCTCCACCGCAACACCTTCCCCACGGATTCATGTAGAGTATTAATCATTCAGCATTTGGATGCCTCGTCCGCCGCTTCAAAGAAAGGATCGAATTGGAATGAGTGTGGCTAAAATCACTGAAGTTTGCGCCTCCTCTCCCCGTGGGTTTCCAGACGCCATCCAAGCCGCGATCGAACGGGCTGCCAGGACGCTCACAGGTCTCACCGGAGCGTGGGTTCAGGATCAGTACGTGCTGGTAAGCGAAGGCGTTATCTCAGAATATCGCGTTCGGCTCAAGGTCACCTTCCTGCTCTTCGATTGAGGCTCCGATTCCCCATCCCGCGCTTCCGGGCGGCTGCGTTCGCCCTATCGCTGATCGCACTTCCATGGCGAATTGGCGGCGCCCAGCCCCCCACCGGCGATGCCCGCTTCGAGGCCGTCGAGCCCTGCATGGGCACCCTCTTCCGCATCACACTCTATGCCCCGGACGCCGTCCGCGCTCAGTTCGCTTTCTCCCGCGCCTTCGCCATCGCCAACCAGCTCGACCAAGCTTTCTCCGACTATCGTCCCGATAGCGAACTCAATCGGCTCGGTCGAGACTCCGCCGCATCCCCGGAGCTGTTCGAAATCCTCACCCTGGCCCGCTCCCTCGCCCGCGAAACCAACGGGGCGTTCGATCCCACCGCCGGACCTCTCGTCCGCCTATGGCGCGCCGCCCGCAGACGAGGCAGACTTCCTACGCCAGCCGAAATCGAAGCCGCTCTCCGCCTTACCGGCTGGAAGAAGATCACTCTCGACAAACAACACCGTCGCGTCCGCCTCGCCGACACCGGCATGCAACTCGACCTCGGCGGGATCGCCAAAGGCTACGCCGCTGATCGTATGCTCGCCGAACTCCGCCGTCTCGGCATTCGCCGTGCGCTGGTTGCCGCCAGCGGAGACCTGG
>JBGSME010000957.1:0-2597 GCA_041740335.1 Bryobacteraceae bacterium
GGCAGCAGCGCATTCACGGTTACTCCGGCGTCCAGCAGTTCCGCCGCCGCCGTCTTTACCAGCGATAGCATAGCCGCCTTCGATGCCGCATATGCCGAATACCCCGGCGATGCTTCCGTCGCCGCCTTGGACCCCACCATCACAATCCGGCCGCGCCCTTGTGCGCGCATCACCGGTATAGCCGCCCGCAACACGTTAACCGCCCCGCGCAGGTTCACGTTCATCATCAGATCCCAATCGCCGTCCGGCGTATCTTCGATTCGCGCGCCTCCGCGAAATCCTCCCGCCAGGTGAACCACGGCGTCGATCCCGCCGAGCGCCGCCAATCCCTGCATGATCGCCATATCCGCTCCAGCGCGCGTCGATAGATCGGCCGCCACCTGCACCAGGTCCGGATCGCTCGATTTTCCGTCCCATCGCCGCGCCACCGCCGCCACGCGAAACCCCGCCCCGCGAAACACGCCCGTCACAGTTGAGCCAAGCCCGCCCGACGCTCCGGTGATAATGACAGTGGGAAATCCAGACATATAAGGTAGTGTAAGTCATGCGTGCGATCTTGCTCGCCTTACTTCTCGCCCCAACCGCCGGCGCCGCCTGGCACCGCGTCGCCACACCCAATTTCGAGATACTGGCCGAGTCGAGCGGCAAGCGCGGCCGTGAGCTGATCCTCCAGCTTGAGCAACTCCGGCAGGTGTTCGGCCAGTCCGGTGGCGCACCCGGGACACCTCTTCCTCTCCGGGTTTTTCTGTTTCGCTCCGAACGGGACTTCGCCCATATCCGGCCCACGCCTTACACCAAGGGCTTCTTTCAAGCCGGCCCCGAACGCGACCTCATCGCCGTACTCGACACTGGCGAGGAGGCCCGCCGTGCTCTCAATCACGAATACATCCACCTCGTTCTCAGCCACTCCACCGCCGCGCTCCCCTTGTGGCTGGAAGAAGGTACCGCCGAATTCTATTCGACACTTCACGTGGAAGACGACCGCGTCACGCTCGGTACACCCATTCCCGAACATCCTCGAACACTCGCCGCAGCCGGTTGGCTGGACGCCGATGCGTTCTTCCTCTCCGATCGCGAATCGCGGATCCACAACGAATCCCGCCGCATCGGTGCCTTCTACGCGCAGAGCTGGGCGATGGTGCACATGCTCAATATGGCCCCCGGCTTTCGCCAGCGGATGCCCCGCTACGCCGAACTTCTCGATCAGGCGCTCGATCCGAACGAGGCTTTCCGCCAAGCGTTCTCACTCAGCCCGGCCGAGGCGCTCGCGCGGCTCCGGGCCTATGTGTCTCATGGCTCCTACCCGGTCGCCCGGGTGCAGGCCGGCCCAAGCGAGAGCGTCTCCATCGAATCGTCCGAACTCAGCCCTGCCGAAGCCGCTCTCGCCCAGGTGGAACTGCTGTTGCTGCGGGACCAGCCCGGCGAAGCGGCCCG
The DNA here is from genome assembly GCA_041740335.1 of Bryobacteraceae bacterium. Taxonomy (GTDB): domain Bacteria; phylum Acidobacteriota; class Terriglobia; order Bryobacterales; family Bryobacteraceae; genus DSOI01. The sequence goes on from JBGSME010000957.1 coordinate 1,435, forward strand.
CCTTCTGAAGAAGCTGCCGGAAGATAATCCCGAAACACAGACCACGCTCGGGCTTTTCGCGCTCGCCGGCAAAAAGGATCAGGACGCTGCCGGGCATTTTCGGCGATCGATCGAAATGGGCGCCACCGCCGCTACGCCCTATTTCGAACTCGCCATGCTCCTGCGCGATTCGAAGGCGCCCGCCGGCGAGGTACGGCGCTATCTCGCCGAAGCCGCCGGCCGGAATCCCAAGCATGCCGAAGCCCATTTCTTGCTCGGTCTCGACGCCCAACAGCAGGGCCGCCATCGCGATGCTCTCGATGCGTTCAACGCCGCTCTTGCCGTGCTCCCCCGGCAATCGTACTTCTGGCACGCTTTCGCGGTATCGCTGAAAGCGCTGGATCGCGTGCCGGAGGCCGCCCGAGCCGCCCGCAAAGCCGTTGACACCGCGCGCACCACGCACGAATTCGAGATGGCCGGCGCCCTTCGCCGTTCTCTCGCCCAATCGGTTCCGGCCCCACCCCCATCCCCCTCCGTGACGAAGCCCGCCGTCACCATCCCCGATTCCTGGTCCATGCCCAAGGGCGATGCCAGGGTAGAAGGCACTCTCGAACATATCGACTGTCTCGGCGCTTCCGCGCGGTTCCATGTGCGCGGAAGGGAAGGCGTCCGCCGCCTCTGGGTGGACAACCCCGGTGAAGTCCTGCTCCGCACCGAATCGGCGCTGACTTTCACTTTCAACTGCGGAGCGCAACAGCCACGCAAAGTCACCATCGAATATAAGAGCGATCCCGATTCGCGACGTCGTATCGACGGCGTTGTTACCGCCATCGCGTTCGAATGAGCGCTCAGCCCCTAGCCGGTCTACGTTCCAACTCGCCGAGCAACTCCACCATGCGCGTCGCCGCTCCGGTTTCTGACCCGTAGCGAAGCCGATGGTACGCCTCGGTCAATTCCGTCACCAGCGGCTGATCCACGCGTTGCGCGAACTCATAGGGCGTCATCCAGCCCGGCTTCTGAAGCCCTCGCCGGTCCAGTGCCGCCAGCATTCGCCGGTATAGCAGCGTTGCATCCGATGCCTCGGCCCGCCCCTGCCGCAAACGCCGGTCGCGATGAAACCAGCTCCACCAGTTCTTTGCCAGTGGCCACAGAAAATACGCCGCCACCGCCATCGCCAAGCCGAT
>JBGSME010000958.1:0-10851 GCA_041740335.1 Bryobacteraceae bacterium
ACCCGGCGCGGCTGGCCGCGGCTCGCGACCATGCTTTCGTGGTGCGCACCGACGGCGTCGTGTTGGGATGGGGCCGCAATGAGGCCGGGCAGTTGGGCGACAGCACCATGACAGACCGCAATGGTCCCGTATTGGTCCTCGGGGTGGCTGGCGCTAAACAGGTTTCGGCCGGTTCAACCCACGGTTTAGTAGCTAAGAGCGACGGAACGGTGCGCGCGTGGGGAGCGAATTCCTCCGGCCAGTTGGGCATCGGTAGTAACCTTTCGCAACTTACGTCGGTGCTGGTGCCAGGGCTCACCGGCATGACCGCTGTGGCCGCCGGCGGCTTCCATAGCCTTGCCCTGAAGAGCGATGGCACCGTGTCGGCATGGGGGCTCAATACGGAAGGGCAACTCGGCGACGCCACCAACATCCAACGCACCTCCCCGGTAACCGTTCCCGGCCTCACCGGTGTCATCGCCGTGGCGGCGGGCGAACGGCATAGCCTGGCTTTGAAAAGCGATGGAACCGTTTGGGCGTGGGGTCTCAATTCGAACGGCCAGCTCGGCGATCACACCGTCTCGCTCCGGAACGTTCCGGTTCGTGTCCTGGGGCTCACCAACGTCATTGCCATTGCCGCCGGAACCAGACATTCGCTGGCGCTGCGCGCCGATGGCACCGTATGGGCCTGGGGCTTAAACACCCACGGTCAACTCGGCGACGGTACAACCATCGATCGAAGCGACCGTGTCCGCGTGAGCGGCCTCACCGAAGCTGTGTCGATCAACGGTGGCGATAACCACAGCCTGGCGGCCCGCGCCAACGGCTCGGTATGGACCTGGGGCCTCAATACAAGTGGACAGCTCGGGGACGGTTCCAGTGCCTCGAAGTCCGTTCCCACGCCGGTGTCGAACCTTGGGGGCGTAGTGGCGGTGGCCGGCGGTATCGCCAACAGTCTCGCGCTGACAAACAGCGAGGGCGTTTGGGCGTGGGGGTCGAATAACTTCGGCCAGTTCGGAACTGCGTCGCCTGCTTCGTCGCTCGTGCCGGCGGTTGGTCCTCAGCTTCCCTTATGCACTTACTTCATCAATCCGCCGGGAGTGAATGTCGCCGACGTCGGCGCCACCAATCTGGCAACCGATTTCACCGCCCAGGCATGTACGTGGGTGGCGTCGAGCGACGTCAGTTGGATCAGCGTACCTTCCAGCCCCTCCGCCGGTAGCACCGGTTTCAACTATGTTGTCCTCGCTAACCCCACCGCGGCCTCCCGCACCGGGACCATTACAGTGGGCAATCGAACGCTCACCGTATTCCAGGCCGCCGGCACCGGTTGTTCCTATTCGATCGACCCTATTAATCTATCCGCAACCTCCCTCAGCGGCTCCGGCCAGATTAATCTCACCACCTCCACCGGATGCGCGTGGACAGCGGTGAGCGATTCCGCCTGGATTACTGTCACCAGTGGTGCGTCCGGCGCCGGAAGCGGAGGCGTGAACTATTCTTACGAGGCAAACGCCACCGTCGCCCAACGCGCGGGAAACATCACGATCGGCGGCCAGTTTTTCACCATCTTCCAGGATCCGCCGGCAATCAGCAATTCCTTTGCGCCGGCCACCGGTGTTCCATCGCCGGCGTCCGGGAGTGGCTTCGCCCAGACCTTTACCTTTACGTACTCCGATCCGGACGGCGCCGCCGATCTGGCCGTGCTCAACGTATTGATAAACAGCGCCCTGGACGGCCGCAACGCGTGTTACCTCGCCTATGTTCCGTCGGACACTCAGTCCGGATCGCTCTTCCTGGTGAACAACGCAGGGGACCCCGGCAGTTCTTTCGCCGGCTCTGTCAGCCTTCCCGGCTCAGCGGTCGCTTCAAACGGGCAGTGTACGATCAACGGGTCCGGATCATCGGCCCAGATGATCGGAGATACGTTGACACTAACGCTGAATATGACGTTCACCGGCTTCTTTTCAGGGAATAAGGTCGTACACCTCGCGGCGCGCGATGTCTCGGGAAACAATACCGGATGGCACGCCAAAGGCGTTTGGAACGTTCCCGGCGCACTCGGCCCCGCCGCAGTGGTGAGCCTCAGTCCGGCACGAGCAGCCGCTACGTCGCTCACACTCGCCATGGCGTTCTCCGACACATCAGGCTTCGCCGCCTTGGACGTTCTGAACATACTCATTAACAATGCAATCGACGGACGCAACGCTTGCTACATCGCCTACGTGAGAGCAACCGGCACCGTGTTTCTTGTGAACGATGCAGGCGACGCCGGGGGCCCCTTCGCCGGCAGCGCTCAGGTGCCGGGTAGCGGCACGGTGAGCAATAGCCAATGTTCGATCAACGCTCTCGGGTCGTCGGCATTCGGAAGCGGAAATACCCTGTCGCTCGTTCTGAACATAACGTTCAACGGGACCTTCGTGGGCGATCGCATCGTTCACGCCGCCGCGCGCGATACCCTCGGGAACAATTCGGGATGGCAAGCCATGGGGACGATCACGGTTCAGTAACCGCGCCCCCCGCCGCTCAAACAAACGCGATCTTGGCTTTCTTCACCAGCGGATCCTTGATCAATCCCGAGAGCACGACTGCGGAATTGGCCTGCCGGTATCGGCCGCCAAAGTGCAGCCCGATCACCTGATGCGTCTCCAGATCGATCACGCACGAACCGGAGTTGCCGCCAAGCGTCGAACAATCATGCTGCAGGGTGCCCGCCGCCGCGTCGATCGACGACACTCCTCCGGGCTGCAGCCGCTTCACGTTGTATATGCCCGTGAAGATCCGACGCATGTTTTCCGGATCGTTGCGATAAGGATCCGCCGCCGGGTAGCCCACCACATAAACGTCGCGGTTCTTTTTGAGCTCGGGAGCCTTTGCCACCGGCAACGCGTCTGGCGCCTTGGCCGACTTGGCCCCCTTGCGCGACACCGTCAACAACGCCATGTCGTATTTGTCGTGGATTCCGATCACCCCGGTAATCGCGAACTCGGCCGGCTTGGTGGCGCCTAACTCCTCGTTATAGTCGATGCGCGGCGTCATCCCCTGCTCAAAAACCCATTTCTTGCCGGATTGTTTGCTGAATACCTTCGCCACGTGACGGTTCGTCATCACCACCGTATCGGCCACCAAAAACCCGGTACCGATCCAATCCATGGATGGGTGGCCATCAAGCTCAATCCGCCCGATCCGCGGCAGATTCGCCTCGATCTCCGCACGCACGTCCTCCAGCTTTTTCCAATCCTCCGGGGGCGGAAGAAACTTGCCGTCCTGTATCAGAATCGCCGGACGGCCCGTAAGCAGTATAATTGCCTCCAGGCCTTCTTCCTCCTGCGGCGTCAGGTTCGCCGAGCCGGCATCCTTCCTTAACTTAGTAACTGCTTTGCGCCCGGCTTCGACAACCCGCAGCCGTTCGCGCGCAAGCTCCGGTGACTCGCCGCCAGGAAGATCGAAATCCGCTTCGCTAACCGGGAATCCCTCCAGACCGCCCACTCCCTCCAGGCCGCCGCCAAGGAATTCGAGATCCCCTCCGGCGGCGCTTGTCCTTCGCATGGGCGCCAATAATTCCGCAGCCGGCGTGTCGCGAACGCGCTCCTCGAATTGATTCAGGTTGCCGAGCACGCGCAGCGCGTATCCAACGGTGGTGTTCTTCTTGGCCATGTCACACCAGCTCCTGTTCACGTAGCACCGTGCCATCGGCATCGTGGCACACCTCATGAGCCCTCGCGCCATCGAGTTCGAGGGCTACATACCCATGCGGACCATATTCGGTCTCGTGCCCCTCGACATACGGGTTCTGGCCGGTCAACAACTCGCCGCCAGGAACCAGGTTACGGCTCTCCAGGCGGAAGAACCGCGGCGTCGCCGGCTGCGGCGCCACTTCGTCACGGAAATACGGGAATCCGCCATGTCCGATACACCGCCCATGCATGTCCCAAAGCGGATGCTTGTCGTGGAGGAACAGGCGATGCTCGTGCCCCCAATACCAGGCGAAGATACTCCGGGAATCGAGCAGATCGCCGAGTTTATCCTGCAGCCGCGGACCCTGGCGCTCAAGAAGCGAGATCGGTTGATGATGGCTGAACAGGATCACTCGCCGCCCACCGGCATTGGCCACCATCCGGTGAACCCAGTCCGATTGCGCAGGCGCGATGTCGTGATCGGTGTGGGCCGTATCGAGCGCCAGCAGAAGCCAGTGATCGTTCTGCATCGCAAAGTAACTGGAAGCTTGTCCAAGCGCCGGCAGCGCCTTGCGAAAGTACGCCTTGCCACCCGTGTACATCTCGTGATTGCCGTTCAACGCTCGCGTTAGCGCCCCAGCCGGACGCGGGAAAAAATCGAGGAGCCGTTCGGCGATCTCATCGTCGTCGCCGGAATAGTATGTATCGCCCAGGTGCATCGCGAGCTGAAAACCGCGTGCGTCGTCCTGGATGCTCTGTTGGATCACCGGCGCGCCATACATGCCCGTACCCCAGTCGGCAAACAGCGCCAGCCGTGCGCTGTTGGGGATCGGCTCCGGCGTTTCGGCAGCCGCAATGAGCTTGGTCGGGCGGATCCGCTGCCACCATGTGAAGAAGCTCCCGATCCATCCGGCAAGATCGCGTTCGTCGAACTTGGCCTCGAGTCCCCCGCCGGCAAGCGGGTCCAACTGGCCTGCTTTGGCCGCTTCGCGCGCCAAGTGGCTTTGCAGAAGGGACGCCGCCTGGTCCTGCACGCTGATCATGACACCGCCCTTTCGCTCTGCCTCCTGCAGCGTCTGCATGGCATGGCTCACCTGGGCGAGCATCCGCGTGCGCTCTCCGGGCTTTACGGGCGCCACAGACTCTTCGCCGCTTCCGGCTGCGACCTCTTCGATCATGCGGCCGGCTTTGGCAAGCGACCGGTAGCTCACAACGACGGGGTGGATCGGGTTCTTCTTTTTGGCCATAACGGTTCTCGGATCTCTACTAGTGACGCGAAGGCCGCGGGCGTTTCAAAAGAATCGCACTTACGTTCGAAATTGACCGAACGCCCACAGAATAGCGGCGCACACGGCATAGATCGTTCCCCGCGGCATTGTAAGCGCCTCCGGGTGTGCGATGTCGAGTTCAGGATTCGCCGATACAGGCGCTTGGCCTCGCCCCAATGCGCCTAGGATGGCTCCCACGTTGCGCAGCGTCCCGCCGAGCCGGCCTTTCGCCAGCACGTATAGAACCGCAATCAAACCGCCGGCGATTGCGTTGATCACGAATAATACGCCGAAGTTCGTCGGTCCGATCAGCACCGCGCTGGCGGCCATGAGTTTTACGTCACCGCCGCCCAGCGCGCGCAGCAGGAATAACGGGATGGTAACAAGGATTGCCAGGCCGAATCCGGCGCCCGCCATCTTCATGCCTGCCGCACCGCCGAGCCACGCTTGCAGCGCGAACCCCAACAGCGCAACGGGAACAGTGATCCAGTTCGGAATGCGGCGATAACGCCAGTCCGACACCGCGGCCACCGCGGAGAGCAGAATCAGCAGAGCCGCCAACGGCGCGTGCATCCGCTCATTGTCGCAAGGCGCGCTCTACCGCGTCGATCAATTCCGGTGCGCCTGGCTCCGTTCGCGGACCGAACCGCCCGATCACTTTACCGTTCCCGTCCACCAGAAACTTCGTGAAATTCCACATGATCATGCCCCCGGTCGATGGGTTCGCCTCTTTATCCGTGAGGAAGCGGTAGAGGGGTTCGCTGTCCGATCCCCGTACACTCACTTTGGAGAACAGCGGAAACGTCACGCCGTACTTCCGCTTGCAAAAATCGGCGATCTCGCCATTGGTCCCTGGCTCCTGCCACAGAAAATCGTTCGACGGAAAGCCGAGAACCACCAGGCCGCGCTCCTTATACTTCTGAAAAAGCGCTTCGAGCCCGGCGTACTGAGGGGTGAATCCGCACTTGCTCGCGACGTTGACGACGAGCACCACCTTGCCCTTGTACGCCGCCAACGGGGCCGCCCTGCCGTCAATCGCCCGGGGTGTGAATTCGTGAATCGAAGTAGCTGCCATCAAAGGGAGCACCGCCAACAGTAAGCTGATCTGCACATGGTATAGGATGCCGCATCCCGGCCGCCGGATGCAGTTTCCCGGTCAGTCCGGCGTGCCCGGCGCAATCGGCGGCTCTCTCTTGAGCGATGCCCGATGATCCACCAGCACTTGTCCCGCCGGCCACCGCACCCACAGATTCTCCACCCATCGTGGGTCCAGCGGATTCTCTTCCTTCGGATCGGTGTGCAGATCGTACCAAAGCGGAAAGCTGTATTGCTTCACCGGCGCGCCGAAGCCGCGATCGATCTCACGCGTAATCATCTTCCAGTTACGCCATTTCACCCCGCAGATCTCATTCGAGAGATAGATCACCACGGACTCGCGATTGGACTCGTCCTTCTTTCCCATCAGAAAATCGAGCTGGTCAACGCCGTCGATCACCCGGTCATCCGGCACCCGGCCTCCGCCTATCCGCGCCAGCGTTGGATACAAATCCATCTCATGCACGATCTCATTGCTAATCCTTCCCGCCGGCACCTTGCCGGGCCACCGCACCACGAACGGTGTCCGCAGCGAACCTTCGAATCCGGTGAAATAAGTGCCCCGCCACGGCCCGTTGAAGCCATGATAGGGCGGCGTTGCTTCACCTCCGTTATCCGACGTAAAAATAAACACGGTATTGTCCCGGATCCCCAACCGGTCCACTTCGTCAAGCAATCGGCCCGTATAGGCGTCGATCTGAGATAGCACGTCGGCGAACTCGCCGTTCCTCGTCTTGCCGGCGAACTCCGGATCCGCGGTGAGCGGCATGTGCGGCTGCGTGAATGGCAGATAGAGAAAGAAAGGCTTTCGGCGCCCGGCCTGCCGCCGCATAAACTCAATACCTCGTCCGGTGATCTCTCCATCAATGGCCGCGCGCGCATCCCGATCGTAAATCTTCACCCTCTTCGGATCTTCCCCGCGCCGTCCTTCGAGCACTTCCGCGTATTTCACGAACGGATGAACTCCCTCGCGGAAGCGAGAATTGGCCGGCCAGAACGAATCATTGGACGAATTCGGAATTCCATACCATTCATCGAATCCATGGTCGGTGGGAAACCGGCCCTTCGTCTGCCCAAGGTGCCACTTGCCGTACATCGCCGTGGCGTACCCGGCCTCCGACAGCATCTCCGCCATCGTATACTCCCACTTCGTCAAACCGTAAACCGGTGTCTCGAGCGGCACCGATCCATTCCCCGTTCGAATCGCATACCGTCCCGTCAGCAGCGCCGCCCGGCTGGGCACGCACTGCGCCTCCACATTGAAATTCAGCAAACGCGTCCCTTCCCCCGCCAACCGGTCAATCCGCGGCGTCGCCGCTCCCCGAAGAATTCCTCCCCCATAACAGCCGAGTTCGCCCCAGCCCAAATTGTCCATCAAAACCAGAACCACATTCGGCTTCGCTCCTCCTTCCTGGGCCAATCCAGCCGCCGCCATCCGCGCGCTCCAAGCGCCGCCCGCGGCGCAAAAACTTCGTCGGGACATTCGCATGGGTAGATATTAGCGCGGTACCGGCTTACACCGGGTATTTCCCAAACAAACACATCCACCTCTCATTGAATCCCCGTACTCGATTCCTGCCTCTCTCAATCCCACCATTCGCCTCCTACCCGGATGCAACTTCACCCCGAGCCGGTCCATCATCTTCCGCCCGCGAAAATCCGCCTCTCCAGCGCCGCCGCCACCACCAAAGCCTCCCCAAACACACTCTCCCGCCCTCCTCCCAACCAATGAGTATTCTAAACTTCTACTTTAGATTTCTCAAAACTTCCAACTCACCCACCCCCCTCCCTTCCTCAAACTTTCCCGCCTCCCTCTTTGAGTTTTCTAAACCGCCACCTTATAATTCTCAAAATGCACTTCGTCTCCCGGTCCATCGACGCCATCCTCCTCCAAGCCGTCAAAACCTTCCCCGCCGTCGTCGTCACCGGCCCCCGCCGCACTGGCAAAACCACCCTCCTCCGCCGCTATTTCCCCCGCGCCCAATACATCCTCCTCGAAGACCCCGACATCCAATCCCGCGCCCGTTCCGACCCTCGCGCCCTCATCGACGAACTCCGCCCCCCTGTCCTATTCGATGAAATCCAAAACGTCCCCGAACTATTCGGCTACATCCGAACCCGCATCGACAAGCAGCCCCGCAAAACCGGCCAATGGCTCTTCACCGGCTCACAGGAAGCCCCTCTCATGCAAGGTGTCGCCGAATCCATGGCCGGCCGCGCGGCCATCCTCCAACTGCTGCCCCTCGCCCTCAACGAATCCGCCCGTGTCAGCCTCCTCTACGGCGGATTCCCCGAAGTCCTGTCCCGCCCCAAAGCGCGCGCCCTCTGGTTCAGTTCTTACATCCAAACCTATCTCGAGCGCGACGTCCGGGGCATCGTCAATATCCGCGACCTTGCAACCTTCCGCCGTTTCCTCGCCCTCCTCGCCAGCCGTCACGGCACATCATGAACAAGACCGACATCGCCGCCCCGCTTGGCGTCTCGGTGCCCACTGTCACCGAATGGATGCACGTGCTCGAGATCACCGGCCAGATCCTCCTCGTCCCGCCCTACTTCGAAAACTTCGGCAAACGCCTCATCAAATCCCCGAAGGTCTACATCACCGATTCCGGCATGGCCTGTCACCTTCTCGGCATCACCACCCAGGCCGAACTGGACCGCTCGCCCTTTCTCGGCGCCCTGTTTGAAGGCTTCGTCGCTGCCGAAATTCTCAAACACCAGGTCAACCACGGCCGCAGAAAAGAACTCTACTACTTCCGCGACCAACAGGGCCTCGAAGTTGACTTCCTCTTCCCAAGCGGCCGCGGTCATCTGTGGATGGTCGAATGCAAAGCGTCCAGGACCGTCTTCCCGGCAATGGCGCGTCAACTCCAATCCTTGCGCCGCTCCATGGGAGAGAAACCGCTGGTCCGTTCCGCGGTCCTCCACCGCCGTTCCCCGTCGGCGCCGCTCACCCGTGCCTTGGCCCCAGGCGTGGATGCTCTCGATGTCCGCAGCTTCATCGACATCATCGAGACCGCGCCCGGCCGTGTCCTCAAAGCCTCCGGCTAACCGTCATTCCGAGCGCTTCCCTCGCAGCAACCACATCCCAACGCCGGGCAGTGCCACAGCCGCGCCGAGAGCATACAAAAACGACCCGGCGTTTGGCGCAAACGCCCCAGCCGCGGCATAGATCGTCGATATGCCCGCATTGGCCAGCGCTGTCAACATCACAAATCGATGGAACGGCGCGCGCGTCATCCCCGCGAACAACACCGACGCTTCCGCCAGCACCGGTACCGCGCGAAACAATGCCAGCGTCCATTCTCCCCACCGCTCCCGCGCCTTACTCACCCGCTCTAATTCGCCCGGAGTAAGTAGCCGGTCCGCGGGTGCGCGCATGCCGATCGCGTATCCAAGCACGCATCCGGCGGTCATCCCCGCAAACGACGACGCCGCCCCCAACGGAAAGCCCAACAGCGTCCCCGCCGCCGTGCTTACGATGCTCGATGGCACCGGTAATAGAATATCCAGCGCCAGCACCACGGCCAGCACCAGGGCTGTCCAAACCCGCGCATGCTCCGTCGCTAAAAAGCCTTCCACCGCCACCCGGATATGATCTTCCCAAAGAAAGAATGGGATCAGGATGAAAGCCAGCAGCAGCCCGAATAACGCCATCAACCGCATGCAGCGCATTGTAGCGGCCGGTGTATGCTGAAGTCGAACCATGAAACATCCGTCTCCTCCATCCCCGGACGAAGCACGCGCCCTCGCCCTCGCTGTGGTTGCGGCCGACAAGTTTCCAATGCTCGCCACCATCGACGGTCTGCAGCCTCGCGTACGCCCCGTGTCACCCGTTAGAACGGACGGCTTCACCGTCTGGGTCGCCTCCATGCGCACCTCCGGAAAAACCGGCGAACTCGATGCCAACAGCCGCGTCGAGCTCTGTTACCTCACCCCCGATCACGACCAGGTGCGCATCACCGGCTCCGCCGAGTACGTGAGCGATCCCGCCCAACGCCAGTCAATCTGGGACGCAAACCCACTCCTCAGAGCCTACTTGAAATCCATCGACAATCCCGAATTCGTCCTCTACCGGATCGTCCCGCTCAAGGTCCGCTTCATGCGCGAGTGGGCTCTCGAGTATCACGAAGTCCCGCTGTAGCCGGTGTGCTATCATTCGAACTCTCCAGGCGAATAAAGAGCGAACGAACCATATGACGCCCAGCTTGTTTGATGACGACGCACCCGGCTCGCTCTTCCTCACCCGCAGCGCCGACGTCGAAGCCGCTGTCGCCCGATTCCGCGAACAGGCGCTCCGGCCCGATTCTCCCATCCGCCACATTCGCCATCAGCCGGCTCGCCAGGCGCAGTTGATCCCCGTACCTGCCACCGTGCATCCAACCCTGAGCGATGCGCTGGCGCGGCGCGGTATCGCGCAGTTGTACTCCCATCAAGCCGAGTCCCTCGCAATGGTGGAAAGCGGCGCCAATGTCGTCGTAGTAACTCCCACCGCCAGCGGCAAGACCCTTTGTTATAACCTCCCTGTCTGGAACCGCATGCTCCAGGATCCCCAGGGACGCGCCTTCTATATCTTTCCCACAAAAGCACTCGCCGAAGACCAGCTCGCCGAGTTCAACGCCTCGGTTGAACAGATGGGATCGGGGATCCGCGCCTTTACCTACGACGGCGACACTCCCCAGGACGCCCGAAGATCCATCCGTGAACGCGCCAACGTCGTTCTCACAAATCCGGACATGCTGCACAGCGGCATCCTGCCGCATCACACCAAGTGGGCCAAGGCCTTCGAGAAACTGCGCTACATCGTCATCGACGAGTTGCACTACTATCGT
>JBGSME010000959.1:0-3444 GCA_041740335.1 Bryobacteraceae bacterium
GCGGTGTAATCGTCGATCGCCGGGTTGCGCCTGTCGAACACGTGCAGATCGAAGTGGAACGTCTCGCCCCGGGCGAATCGCCGTCCGTCAAGATGCCCGGCGCGGAACACAAACGGACGCGGAGCGTCGGCGTACCCGCTAGGGCCTCCAGCATTGGTGGGTTCGAAAATACGCGTGTAGCTCTCCGCGCTCGCCACCGCGCGCAACGCCAACCCGAAGCCGCCTCGCAATACGTTGCCCGCTTTTCCAGACGGAAAGAAGATACGATCCTCGGCACGGAACGTGAAGCGAAGGGCCTCCAGCGCGAACACCACGCCCGCTAAACCAGAGCTTGCGGCGGAGCCGGTTCGTCCGGATTCCCCGGGCTCGACAACGGCCACAACACAAGCAGCGCGCCCAGGCCCACCAACACCAGGAATCCCGCGGCGTACGATTCGTTCCCGAAGTCCGGTATCCATGCCGGCCTGAATTGCAGCGCCGCCCAAATCAGTCCTACCAGCGCCTCGCCCGCGATCAGGCCGGACGCCGTGAGGATCCCCGCATTTTCCACGCGTGTCAGTTGCGCGTGATTATAACCCCGGCGCTTGGCGGTCCAATCGGCAAGCGCGCGCAATAAACCTCCGCAAAAGATCGCGAACGTCGTCCCGAACGGCAGATACATGCCCACCGCCACCAGCATTGGGCTCTTCACCTCCACCATAATCAGCGCCACTCCCATGAACATTCCCGCCACCACCAGCGGCCACGCCATGTCGCCCCCCACGATCCCCTGCGCCAGCACCGCCATCAATCCGGCTTGCGGCGCCGGTAATGACTTCCCGCCAAATCCCGTGCCACCGGACTCAATATCGCCCGCGTTCAGCAGCCACAGCGGGAAGTACATGAGCGCCGCGGCGATCACCACCGCGATCAACTCGACAATCTGAATCGTCCGCGGCGTTCCCCCAAGTATGTAGCCGACCTTGAAGTCCTGCAGCAGTTCGCCCGCAACCGCCGACGACACACACACCACCGCCGCTACGCCCAGCACCACCGCCACTCCCTTCGGTCCCGTGAAGCCCAGTGCCACCATTAGCAGCGCCGCGATGATCAGCGTCGAAAGCGTAAGCCCGGAGATGGGGTTGTTCGTGGATCCGATCATGCCCACCAGGCTCCCCGATACCGTCGCGAAAAAGAAGCCGATCACGATCATCACCGTAGCCGCCACCAAAGCCGCCACCAAGTCTCCCGCGAAGTAGTAGTAGACGACCAGCATGATGAAGTACATCACCCCTATGAGCGCGAGCACCACCTTCGAACTCATATAGCGTTCCGTTCGCCCGAGCGATTCCAAAGGAACGCTCCCGCCCGAGATTTCCGAAAACGCGCGTCCGAGCCCCGAGGCCAGATTCTTGCGCATTCGAAACAGCGTATACGCCGCGCCCACCAGCATCCCGCCCACCGCGATCGGGCGGACGATGAACTTCCAGATCGAAGCCGTCATGCCGTCCCAATCGGTAACGCCGTTGCTCGTGAACGACGGCGCCAGTTGCGGACCAAGAAAAAAAACGAAGAGCGGAACCAACAGCGCCCACGCAATCACACTGCCGGAAAACTGCAGCGCTGCCAGCCTTAACCCGATGATGTACCCGACCCCCAGATATGCCGGGCTCACCTCAGGAGCCGCAAAACTCGTGAATCCGCCCGTCACCGCCGCCTGATCCGTCGTGGAGCTTAGCCGGACCCGGCTTTGTCCCAGCACACCCACCGGCACGCCGCTGAACGTATGATCCAACGCGAACAGCTTGAACTTGCCGAGCAGATACACGCCGCCGCCGATAAGGATGTTGTAGAAAAGAAAACGGACCGCTTCGGCCCCCCGCGCACCCGCCTTGTGGATCTCCGCGGCCGCGGTCGACTCCGGAAACGGTAGATCCGGATCCTCCACCATCACGCGCCTCACCAGCGATACAAACAGTACGCCAATAATACTGCCGGTAACCAGCAGCGCCGTGGTTTTCCAGTACGCGTCGGCGAACCCGAACGATGGCCACGCCTGCGTCATCACGAACGCCGGAATGATGAAGATCGCGCCCGCCGCTACTGATTCCCCAATGGAACCCGCCGTCCGGCAGATGTTCTCTTCGAGCACCGATCCCCGAAATATGCGCAGCACCGCCATCCCGATCACCGCCGCCGGATACGTCGCTGCAATCGTAATACCCGCGCGCAGCCCGATATAGGCGTTCGCCGCACCAAGGATCAACGTCAGTACGATGCCGATTAACACCGCGCGTAGGGTGAACTCCGACATCGGCATGTTTTCCGGTACGAATGGCTTATGTTTCTGCGGACTCATGATATGCGGATCAGTGTAACAGGTGCCACCGGGGCACCGGCACTCCCTTCGCACGCTCGGAGTGCTCGCGCGGAATCATGGCTCCATGGGCCGGCATCGCGTCAAGTGCCGCCTGGAGCTTTGTGCGCTCCCTCTTGGCTTCGTCCGCCCCCAGCGGGTGGCGCTCATCCGGATCGGCCGCGACATCGAAAAAACGCCCGTCGCCGTAAAGCTTGTAGCGATGGTTCCGCGCCGAACGCACTTCTGGATGCTGATACGGCGTGTCGAAAGCTCCCGCGTACGGGCGCGGGAAATAGTAGTTGAATAGCGTCTCGCGGGGCGTGCCTTTTTTGCCTTGCAGCTGCGGCCAGAAACTTCGGCCGTCGATCGGGTGCGGCACCTTCGCTCCGATCGCGCCGGCCAGCGTCGGCAGGAAGTCGGTCGGGTCGATCAGGTCCGAACTCACCCGGCCTCCAGGCACCATGCCCGGAGCGTACACGATCAGCGGCACGTGCGTACCGGCGTCGGTGGTCGCGCCCTTGTCGCCGGTGATCGTTCGGCCATCCAAGCCCGACCGTAGAGTGTGGTGGGTGCCGTTGTCGGAGGTGAAGACCAGGATGGTGTTGTCCATCAACTTCAGCCGCTCCAGACGTTCCACAAAACGGCCCGCGATCTTGTCGGTGTAGGCGACCATATCCTCGAAGTTCCGCTGCGCGTTCTTCGATCCACGATCGGCCGAGTCCGGCGTCGGCTCGAACGGGCTGTGGGTCAACACCATCGGGTAGTAGGCGAAGAAAGGCCGGTCTTTGTTCGTCTCGATAAAGTCGAGCAGAAAGTTCGAGTAGTGGTCCGGACCGTAGTCGTCCTTAGTAACCGCCTTCAGTGAGCCGTTCAGATCGATCGCCGGATTCCAGTACCGTTCGCGCTTGGTGATCGGAGTGTTCCAAAGGCACCATTGGTCGAATCCGGATTCGCCGGGCGCAGTGCCTTTCGCGTTGCGGCTGCCGTGCAACTGCCACTTGCCCGCGATCGCCGTGGCGTACCCGGCGTCGTGGAACATCTTGGCAAACGTATATTCGCCGGGCGCCAGCGCGCCGAAATCCACGTAGTTCCGGACGTTGCTCTTC
>JBGSME010000960.1:0-2257 GCA_041740335.1 Bryobacteraceae bacterium
ACCGAAGCGATGATCGCCGGCTATCAGGCCATCCTTTGCTCCGGCCTATTTCTCTACTTGCCCGAGCCTCGGGATAGCTTCGCCGTCGCTGAACGCCTATCGCACTTTCTCACCAATTCGAAGCCGGACGCCGAATTGGCGGATCGCGCGCGAAGCAACTCGCTCGGTGACCCTGGCGTGCTCCAACGCGAGACCGGACGTCTGATCGCCGGGGACGGGTTCGAGCGCTTCGTGAAGAGCTTCACCGGCTACTGGCTCAATCTGCGCCACCTTCGGCGGGACGACCCCGACATCCGTTTGTACCCGGAGTATCGCCTGGACGAGTATCTCGTCGACTCGATGGAACGCGAGACACTGGCCTTCGTCACCGCCATGCTGCGCGACAACCTCCCTATCCGAAAGTTAGTAGACGCGGACTTCGTTTTTGTGAACGACCGTTTGGCCCGGCACTATCAACTGCCGCCAGTCACCGGATCGGCGATTCGGCGAGTTCCATTGCCCAACGACAGTCCGCTTGGAGGGCTGCTCACCCAGGGAGCGATTTTGAAGGTCACCGCGAACGGGACGTCCACGTCCCCGGTTCTCCGCGGCGCCTGGATTATGGACCGCATCATGGGCGAACCGCCTCCTCCGCCGCCGCCGGGCGTACCAGCGGTGGAGCCGGATATCCGCGGCGCGAAGACGATCCGCGATCAACTGGCGATGCATACCAGGTCCGCAAACTGCGCAGCATGCCACGCCAAGTTCGATCCGGCCGGGCTGGCGCTGGAGAATTTCGATGTCTCCGGCCATTGGAGAAGCCACTACCGCGGCCTTGAGGAAGGAGAACGCATCACGGGCATTGACCATACCGGGCATGACTTCGCTTACACGATTGCCGGGCCAGTGGACGCCAGCGGCACCCTGGCCGACGGGCGCGGGTTCAAGGACGTGCGGGGTCTAAAGGCGTTGCTCGCAGCAAATGCGCGGCAGCTCGCGCGCAACCTGCTGCATCAGTTCACGGTGTATGCCACCGGCACCCCGGTCCGATTCTCGGATCGTGCTGAAATCGAAAAGATGCTCGACGCCTGTGCCGGTAACGGTTACCGCGCCGGCGATCTGCTCCACGCGCTGGTGCAGAGCAGAATTTTCCGGGGAGGGTATGCACAATGAAGGCCCCGCATATTTCGACGCGGTCCGCTCAGCTTGGCCGCCGAACGCTTCTGCTAGGAGCGGGCGTCACGCTGGCGCTGCCGCTACTCGAGTGCATGACGCCGTCGTTTGCCAAAGCGGCCCCAGGCGAATCGCAACCGCCGCGCCGGATGCTGATCATCGCCAACAACCTCGGAGTGCTGCCGAAGAACTTTTTCCCAGAAGCGCCCGGCGCCGGCTATGAAGCCTCGCCGTATCTCTCGATTCTCGAGGATTTCCGGCAGGACTTCACGGTATTCAGCGGCCTTTCGCATCCCGGCGTCACCGGCGGCCACAGCACCGACAACTGCTTCCTCACCGCCGCGCGAGGGGCTTTCAAGAGCGGCTTTCGAAACTCGATCTCGCTCGATCAGTTCGCCGCCGAAAAGCTCGGTCAAGTAACACGCTTCCCCAGCTTGAACCTTGGCGTCAATATCGACAAAGGGAACCGGAGCCTTTCCTGGACGCGCGATGGCGTCCTGCTCCCGGCCGAGGACAGTGCGTCCAAGCTCTATGAGCGGATGTTCGTGCAGGGTGATCCGGAGTCGGTTGCGAAGCAATTGCACAAGCTCGAAAACCGGGGCAGCATCCTCGACACATTGCTCGACGAAACCAGGCGCTTTGGCCGGGATTTGAGTGGCGAGGACCAGTCGCGTCTGGATCAGTATGTGACGTCGGTTCGCGAGGTGGAGGCGCAGCTGCAAACCGCGCGTGCGTGGGAAACCCGGCCCAAGCCCGAAGCGCCCCGGGCGGCGCCGGCCGACATCGTGGACAAGAAGCTTTTCTTTGAAAAGTTCGCCCTCATGCTTTCCACCGCGCAGTTGGCGTTCGAATCCGACTCCACGCGCATCGTGACCGTGATGGCCGATGCGTTCTTTACTCCTGTGTACAAGCTGAACGAGCAGCAGACTACCACGGAGAGCTACCACGGCCTCTCTCATCACGGCCAAGCCGAAGCGAAGGTGAAACAGCTCGAAGAGACAGACCGGCAGCAGATGATGCTTCTGCGGAGACTGCTGCATTCTCTCGCCGGCCGCCAAGAGAATGGACAGCGATTGCTGGACCGTACCATGGTGCTCTACGGCAG
>JBGSME010000961.1:0-6014 GCA_041740335.1 Bryobacteraceae bacterium
ATTTTGCGAGCGCGACGCCGGTCCACCAGGGGATCACGCTCAGTTCGAAGCCGGGAGCGCCGGCGAGCAGCGTGACCAAGCCGAGTACTGTCAGGCCGAGCGCGAGCCCGGTATTGAACAGGTACGAGAAGAGACGTAGCAGAAATCGAATCACGAACCCAGTATTGTATCTCAGCGCCCGGTTCCGCGCGAGTCAATTTGCAGCTCGGGTTTTATTGGCGCGAGGAGACAGGGAGTTCCGCCAAGTCATTGAAGGAGCCTGTGGCGGCGACTGCGACGGCGGCTGAACCGCGCGTGGACAGGTTGCCCGGAAGAGTGACGTTGATCTGATCGATGCCCGGGTAGGCGGGAGCCGGGCCTGCAAACAGGACCTCTCCCGGAGCGCCGTCGAACAGGACCTGCACTTCGGAGATGCGGGCACCGAGGCCAGTGAGATAGAGGGTGACCGTTTCGCCGGGCGAGGCGGGCCGTTCGGAAGTGACCGGAGCGTTGTCGGAATGGGCGGCGGCAGCCAAGCCACGGCCGTCGATGGAGGCGGCTGCGAGGGTAAGGGCGGACACACTTACGGCGGTATCGACGAGGTTGGACAGCGCGCCATTGTTTTCGACCTGGAGCGCCGCGCGGCCGGGAGGAAACGAGTCCGGAATCCGGACGTCGATCCGCCGCGGCGATATCATCCGCAGGGGGAGCGGCTGCGGGGGAACGTTCTCGCCGGTTAACAACACGCGGACGCCTTCGAGTTCGAGAGGGGACGACCCGTCGCCGGCGCTGGCGGAGGAATTGGCGAGTCGATCTCCGGTGAGCGAAACCAGGGCGCCGGGCGCCACCGATAGAGCCGGGAGGCTTGGGGTGGTGAGATTGGCGATTCCGGCGGGGTTGAGAAAGGGGACTTCGGAAAGCTGACGGAAGGGAACGCGGAGGCCGGCAAAGACGCCATGTTCGAGCGTGAGGCTGCCGGGGGCGGCGATCTGAGCGCCGACGAAAACGGCGGCATTGGCGCTGAGGGCGAAGTTGTTCACCGAAGGTGTAAGGGCGGGTCCGAAACTTCCGGTTGTGCCGAGAGAGTAGCGATTGAGGGTGGTGAGACCGGTTTGGCGGCCGCCGATGCGGACCTGTTCGGAGACAACAACGTTGCTGGCGCCATCGGAGCGCACGATGCCGGCGGCGGCACCGGTGCGCGCCTCGCCGGGCCGGAACACGAAGCTATTTTCGGCGAGCATTTCCGCGATCCGGTAATCGCCGCGGAACTGGAAGAACGCGGTTTCGGAGCTCTTGCGGACGGCAAACAGAATGTCGCGGCGTCCTGGTTCGATCGAATAGGCGAGAAGATAATCGCCGCCGGCGGAGACCATAATGTTGCGGACGCCGCTGAGGATGTCGGAGGGCTCCGCGAATTGCGCGGTACCGGAACCGTCGGCGCGGAGGGCGTAAGTGGATCCGGCGGTGGTTTCGGCGCGATTTACATCGTCGATGGCGGCGGCGTGGCCGGTGAGAGACGAATTGGTGAAGCGTCCGGATCCATCGGCGGTGAGCTCGACGAAGGCGCTGGCCAAGCCGGCGCGAAGGCCGTCGCGGAGGCCGAGGTACGAGGCGGCGTAGAGACCTTTGAGGGCGGCGTTGGGCTGTCCATCGAGGAGGGGCGCTTTCAGAGCGAGGAACATTTCGGAACTATCGCCGCCGGAAGGGATCGACGATCCGATGAGGATGGCTGCACCATCTGTGAAGCGGAGTTCGAGCTGGTTTTCCGGCTGGGCGGGATCGGAGAGAAGGATGGCGTCGCCGGAAGGCACGATGCGATAGGTTCCGTCCAACTCGAAATCGGCTGCGGCTTCGCCGCCAATGCCGAGTTTGCCCTGGATGCGGTAGGCGCCGGCGGCGTCGAAAGAGATTGAACCGCCGAGATTGCGGGCGGGGGCGGCGGCGTCTTCAGGAATGCTGATCTGGACGAAATGATAGGGGCCGTTGAGAAGGGCCGAGTTGGGGGATTGCGCGAAGGCGGCGGCAGCGAGGGTTAAGAGAGCAGGCAATTTCAACATTTCGTATTTCCTACTGAGGCGGCAGTGCGCCGGGTGGCGTCTCGCCCGTCAAGGCGCGCATGAACTCCACGAGGTCCTCTTTGGCTTGTTCCCGTTGGGAAGGCGGAATGCGCGGCACGCCGTGATGGGGCATAGCACCGGAGAGATGGGGATTGGGGCGGCCACCATCGAAATAGAACTCGACGGTTTCCTCCAGGGTCTGCATGCTTCCGTCGTGCATGTAGGGGGCAGTGAGGGCGATGTTGCGGAGGGTGGGGGTCTTGAAGGAACCAAGGTCCTTGGGTTCCCCGGTGACGGCGAACCTGCCGGGGTCGATGACTGCGCCCTTGTCGACCGACCAGGCGACTCCGGTGTTGTGGAACCGCGGCTCAGTGAAAGTTGCGTAGTCCTTCTCGATGCGGTGGCAACTGACGCAGTTGGGACCCTCGAGAGTTGCGTCGAGAAACAGCGCCAGACCGCGAATGGCGGATTGGTTCATGGCGGATTTGTCGCCGCCATAGTAGTAGCGGTCAAAGGGGGAGTTACCGCTGAGAAGGGTGCGTTCGTAAGAGGCGATCGATTTGGCCACCATGTCGTAGGTGATTTCGCCGGCGCCCCAGGCTTGAGCGAACAGGCTGACGTAGACAGGATCGGCCGCGAGTTTGCGCTCCACGCCGGCAAGGGAATGGGCCATTTCATTGAGGTCCTGGACGGGGCGCGTGGCCTGTTCCTCGAGACTGAGCACGCGGCCGTCCCAGAAGAAGGTGAGGTGATAGGCAGCGTCGATGACGGGCATGCTCTGGCGGGTGCCGCTGCGGCCGGCGACGCCGATTGACACGGTGCGTGGGTCAGAAAGGCCGCCCGCCGAATTGTGGCAGGAGGCGCAGGAGATGGTTCGGTCGCGGGAGAGGATGGGATCGAAGAACAGTTTGTGTCCGAGCGCAACGGTGTCGGCGGTTGGGGGATTGCCGGGCGGGATGGGAACGGGAGGAAGGCCGAGCGGGGTGGGGATAACGATGGGCTCGCCGATGGGAAACGCGGCGGTGAGGGAAGGAGCACGGAGCACGCGGCTGCGCGCGCGGACCGGTATCTCGTTTTGCGCCAATAGAATCAGGGGGACGGCGCAGGAACAGAAGACGAATCGGCGCATTGTATTCATTTAAGGCACAGCGTTTGGAGGCATGTCGCCGGTGAGCGTTTTGAGGAACTCGACGATGTCTTTCTTGGCCTGAGGCTGCATATTGATTGGGATGTCGGTAAGGCCGGGCCGGGGCATATCGTTCGAGAGGAACGAGTTCGCGCGGCCGCTTTGAAAATAGAAGTCGACCACTTCCTCCAGCGTTTTAAAACTTCCATCGTGCATGTAGGGGGCCGTAAGCGCGATATTGCGGAGGGTCATGGTTCGGAAGGCGCCAGTGAGGCGATCCTGGCCGGAAATGGCTTGGCGGCCGGGATCGAGAATCGACCGGGTGATGGGATCGACGGCGACTCCGGTGTTGTGGAAGCGAGCCTCAGTGAAGGTGGCGAAACCGGTGTCGATGCGATGGCAGCTAATGCAGTTGGCGGCCTCAAGTGAGGGGTTGAGGAAAAACTGGAGCCCGCGAATGGCGGCTTCGCTGATGGCGGTTTTGTCGCCGCCATAATAATAGCGGTCAAACGGGGAGTTTCCACTGACGAGGGTGCGTTCGTAGGAGGCGATGGATTTGGAGACCATGTCGAAGGTGATGGGTCCGGGTCCCCAGGCTTCGGCGAACAGGCTGACGTAAACAGGGTCGGCGGCAAGTTTGCGCTCGACGCCGGAGAGAGAATGAACGAACTCGACGGGATTGAGGACGGGGCCGGCGGCCTGTTGTTCGAGTGTGGCGGCGCGGCCGTCCCAGAACTGGATTTCGTTGTAGGCGGAGTTGAGGACGGTGGGAGCGTTGCGGGTACCTTTGAGTCCGCCGACGCCGAGGGACAGGGGGCGAGGATCGGCGAAGCCGGCATTTGGGTCGTGGCAGGAGCCGCAGGAGATGGAGTTATCGCGGGAGAAGATGGGATCGAAAAAGAGTTTCCGTCCGAGGGCCACGGTTTCCCTGGTAGGGGGATTGTCGGCGGGGATGGGCACGGGAGGTAAGCCGAGGGGCGCGGGAATGGCGATGGGAGTCCCGATGGGAAAGGCAGGGGAACTGCGGGAAGTGGTTTGGGCGCGGCTTCGGGCGCGGATGGGAATCGCGATTTGCGCTACGCCGGCGGCGGCCAGGACGACGGCAAGGACGGAGAGCGAGCTTGAACGGGCTAGCAACAAGGTTCCAAAAGACACCCTGAGTTTAGCGGCGAGGGTGTTGAGTGTCAAGGCGGAATTCGGGGCTGAACCCGCGATGGGAGAGAACCATGAATGCCGCGCACCCGCCGCGATGCTACCTCGGAGGTACAATCCCAATATGCGATCCCGCCTCTTGCTTGCCTTTGCCTGTACAATCTGCGCCGCTACGTGCGCTGCGCAGCAACTGATGTTTTGGCCAGTTCGCGGTACTCGCGAGATGGTGGCCGCCGCGAACAATTTCGAAGTGGAGGCGGGGTTCCGCATCCTGACGCAGGGGGGAAACGCGATTGACGCCGGAGTAGCTACGGCGCTTACAGCGGCCGTAACCGAACAGGCGCGCTTCGGGCTGGGTGGCGAGATGCCGCTGATCATAAAAATGGCCGGCAAGACGCCGGTGGTGATCAGCGGCGTGGGCGTGGCTCCTACTGGAGCGACGGCCGAGTTCTACAAGAGCCGCAAGCCGGAGCCTTGGGAAGATCCGGCGCACTATCCGCCGATTCCGGCGCAAGGGATTCTTGCCGCGATCACACCGGGCGTGTTCGACGGGCTGATGCTTGCGCTTGAGCAGCACGGGACGATGTCGTTCGAAAAGGTAGTGGCGCCGGCCATTGAGTACGCCGATGGATTTCCGATCGGCGACGAGTGGGCGCGCTTTGTGCAAGCGAACCAGCGCGTGCTCGAGCTATGGCCGACGTCGCGCGAATTCTTTCTTCCGGGCGGGAAACGTCCGGGCAAGGGTGAAATTTTCCGGGCTACGAACCTGGCCCGCACGCTGCGGGAACTGGTGAAAGTGGAAAAGAAGACGCGGGGCAACCGGGCGAAGAAGGTCCGCGCGGTTCGCGATTATTTTTATCGCGGCCCGATCGCGCAGCGGATCGCGGATTTCTCAAAAGCCAACGGCGGGCTGATCACGGTGGACGATTTGAAGAATTTCCGGGCGGCGGAGGAAGAGCCGAAGACGACGACGTATCGTGGATACACGGTGGTGAAGCCGGGGTTCTGGACGCAGGGTCCGGTGATGCTGGAGGCTCTCAATATTCTCGAAGGCTACGATCTGAAGGGCATGGGCCACAATACGCCGCAGTACCTGCACACGATGATTGAAACGGTGAAGCTGGCCTTCGCGGACCGGGATCGTCATTACGGCGATCCGAAGTTTTCCAAGATCCCTGAGACGACGCTGCTTTCGCGCGAGTACGCAGCGGAGCGGCGCAAGCTGATCGATCCGGCACAAGCCTCGATGGAGCATCGGCCGGGCAATCTGGCGGCGGCGCTCAGTTCGAAGGTTCCGGGACGCGGGGATTCTTCCGGCGTGCAGGACACCACTTGCGTGAACGTGGTTGACCGGTGGGGGAATCTGTTTAACGCCACGCCGAGCGGTGCATGGCTGCCTTCGGTGATCGCCGGCGATACCGGTATTCCGCTTTCGACACGCGGCCAGTCGTTTGTTGTTGCGGACGGCCATCCGAATCAAATCGCCGCGGGCAAACGTCCCCGCGTTACGCTGAGTCCGACGATGGTATTGAAGGACGGCAAACCGTTTCTCATCATGTCGACGCCCGGCGGCGACAATCAGGATCAGGCGATGTTGCAGGTACTGCTCAACATCGTTGAGTTCGGGATGACGCCGCAGGAAGCGGTGGAGGCGCCGCGGTTCCAGACGGAACACTTCGAGGCGTCGTTTGCCTTCCACG
>JBGSME010000962.1:0-7949 GCA_041740335.1 Bryobacteraceae bacterium
TGTGCCGATATTCGTCGACACGCCCCGCTTGATCACATCGGCAAAGTAGTCCCTTAGACGCGGATACTCCGTCGACGGAGCCGCCGATCCGCCCTCCCCGAAGATCATCGTTGTCACGCCCTGGCGGATCATGGACTGCGCGTCGCCGTCCACCAGAATCGACTGGTCAGAATGGTTGTGAATATCGATGAATCCCGGCGCCAGCACCTTCCCCCGCGCATCAATCGTTCGCTTAGCGCCCTGCCCGGAAAGCTTCCCCATCGCTGCGATCAAGCCGCCACGAACCCCGACATCGGCCATAAACCACGGATTGCCCGTGCCGTCAACGACACGAGCGTTCTTGATTAGCAGATCGAATGGCTGCCCGAAGGCTAAAGTCGCAGCCGCTAGCGAAAGGAAGAATCGAAGCATATGAGGAGTGTATCAATCCCCAGTGCCCCACGAACCAGTTCAGATCTCGCTATGCGATCGAGCAAGAAACTCGGACACCGGCCGCTGCAGCGCAGCCGCCACCAACCGGTTCTCCTCCGCAGCCATGTCGGACACCACCCACCCGACGTACTCCCCGCCCCCGAACGCCGCGACCGAGTACGCTCCGGAGCGATCTGTCTGAATCCCCGCCGGAACAGTTTCATCGCCCACGGACTTTGCCGCCACCACCACCGACAGAAACCGCTTCGCTGACTCGTCAACATACGTCAGATGAACGAAACGCCGCTTCTGCGCTGTACAGCGATGCGCCAGAAGCAACGCATACCGAGATGGAATCAACCGTGACGCAAGGGCCTCAAGCGGACCCCAATCTGCCGCCATCTGCTCCCTCAGGCCAAGCTCAGCCTTGGCGGGAAAGCCAGATGGATACTTTCGGCCGATTGTGCAATGCAAGTGGTCGGCCAACCCTGCCCGCGCAAAATGCGCAACACCGGCGAGGGTATCCTCAAGTGGTTCACCGTGACCCAGCCGCCAAATCGCCGTGATTCCGATCGCCAAAAACAACGTAGCAGCCACCATCATCATCTTCCAATGCCTCAACCAGAACGGCGTACGCCCCGCCTCCGAGATGCCGCCCCGGATCCGAATCATAAGATCCTCTGGTGCCTCCTGGGACCGCACCGCGCGACGCACGCCATTCCGAACCAGCACTCGTTCATCGTGCATCGCACGGCAAGCGCCGCAAGATTCCAGGTGATGCAGCACTTCTTGCGTCGTCTCCACCAACAGTTCGCCACTCACGTACGAATCCAGATGACGACGCACCTTCTCGCAACTACCGGCGGCGAAAGGAATGACGTTCATGCTCCTCGACCCTCCTCCCTGGCCAACGGCCCCCCGATCCCGTAGCCACCCGCCACCGCGGAGAGCTCTCGCCGTAACAGCTTTCTCGCGCGGCTAAGCCTGCTCATCACCGTCCCAATCGGTATGCTCAGGATCGAAGCCACCTCCTTATACGCAAACTCCTCCACATCCGCCAACAAAACCACGTCCCGGTAATCCGCCGGAATCCGTTCCAGCGCCGCCAGAATATCCTTGTCCGAAATCTCAACCGGCAATGGACCCGGCGCAGCCTCCGCCATCTCGAGCACTTCCTCGCCGTCTTTCACCACTCGCGCATCGAACCACTTTCGCCGGTAGTGGTGAACGCTGTTCAGAAGAATTCGGAATAGCCACGCCCGGCAGTTGGTCCCCATCTCGAAACGGTCGAACGACTTCCAGGCCTGCAAATAGACATCCTGAACCACGTCATCAGCGCGCGCCCGATCCCCGACCATATGCACCGCGGTCCGATAGATCTCGTTCAAGTGCGGCATCGCCGCGGACTCGAAATTGGAAGCCCGTCCCGGATCCCGGGAGAACGCGCCTAGAAACACCCGTTAGCCTCCCACCAATGAAGGACAGACACACCACGATCTATTCCCGGCCGCGCCGCGACACTCCCGCCACAGTTATTTGACTTGCAGTTTACAGCGAAGCGGACTTGCCGGGAGTGGTATTCTCACCCGGCTTGTTCATCTTGTACTGGCCCGGCTTGGCCTCATACTTCGACGCGCATTTGGCCTGGATCTTCGACGCGTGAAACACTCCATCGCGCTCGAGCTTCCCATCGGCAACCGCCTGCGAACCATCCTTGAACGTATCGGGCAGCGGCTCGATCCCGTTGTACACCACCGGCAGCGTCTGCGCTTCCTGCTTCAACAGGAACCGGACCTCGCGGCCACGCCGCTCGATCGTACCCTCCGCCACATCGCCCGCCACACGAAGGCGTTTATCGTGGGCATCCGGCATCTGCTTCAACTCCGCCACCGTCTTGTAGTACGTCGCGGTCTCGCTGATCCCGTCCGACGCGAGCCAAGCGAGCGTTCCGATGATGACAGTCACCAGCAAACCAAACTTCAGATACGTATTCATTGCGGCGTGTCTCCTAATACTGAGTATAGACCGGAATCCCTCCGCAGGGTGCCGCCCGAGCAGGCCCGCTCCTTTCAGTTTGCGCCATCCGTGCCGATCATCCGTCACCCAATTCCGCGCCACAACCCCATCTCCTCTCAGCCCAGCCGCCCGCACCCCAGGGTTGACGTCGGCTCCCGCACCCCGTACTATAGAGGCTGCTCCCCCCGGCACATCGGTATTCGACTATGAAGCCAGCAAGACCAGCTCCGAACCCAGGGGCAGGGCCGGGTGACGGCCCCTACATCCCCGACAAGCTCTATTTCCGCATCGGCGAAACCGCGAACCTGGTAGGCGTCGAACCCTATGTTCTGCGGTTCTGGGAAACCGAGTTCCCGCAGCTCAATCCGAAGAAGTCTGGTACCGGACATCGCCTCTACCGCCGCAAGGAAGTCGAACTTCTCCTCGAAGTGAAACGCCTCCTGTACGAAAAGAAGTTCACCATTGAAGGCGCACGACTCTACTTCGAACAGAATCGCAAGAAGCCCGGCGCAAAAGTCACCTCCGTCAAAGCGGCGCCTGCGCCCTCCACTCCCGCACAGGGCGGTCTGTTCGGCGACCCCACCGCCGCCAAACGCGTGCCCGACGAGATTCGGGCGGAACTCCAATCGATCCTCAACCTACTCAGTTAAACTGAACCGGACTAGCCCATGATCAAACGCCTGATCCTTCCGCTCGCAGCCGCCGCGTGTCTGCTCGCCCAACAAAGCCCCGCCACCCGCCGGCTCTTGGAACGGAACAAGATGTTCCGGCCCGAAATCATTCGCGTCGCCCCCAACGTGTACACCGCCATCGGCTATCAGGTCTCAACCAACACCATGATCGTCGGAGCGGACGGCGTCATCATCATTGACCCCGGTCAGATCCCCCCAGCCGGCGCCCGCGTCCGCGCCGAGTTCGAAAAGATCACCACCAAGCCCGTTAAAGCCATCATCTACACCCACGGCCACGCCGACCATACCAACGCTGCCCGCGCGTTCTACGAAGAAGGCAAAGACATTCAAGTCTGGGCCCGCTCAAATTTCGATTCCGAAACCAGGACCACCGCGCAAGCCGGGCTCGGCGAAGGCGCGCGTCCCGCCAATACACAGGGTTTCGACCTTCTGCCTGAACAGAAGATAGGCATCGGCGTTGCTATCCCTCCAAGCCGTCCGGCCGCTTCGGGCATGCGTGACGGAACGGCGCGGCCACAGGCGCCCCCTCCCTCGGGAACCGTCAAACCCACCCACACCTTCGCCGACCCGCGCAAAAGCATCGAAATCGCTGGCATCAAACTCGAACTCGTCGCCGCGCCCGGCGAAACCGACGACCAGCTTTATGTATGGTTCCCCGAACAAAAAGTCGTCTTCGCCGGCGACAACTTCTATCGGTCCTGGCCCAACACCTACCCCCTCCGCGGAACCGCCCGCCGCTCCACGCGGGACTGGATCTCCAGTCTCGGTAAAATGCTCGGCGAAGCTCCGCTCCACCTGGTCGGCGGCCACACCAGTCCGGTCCTCGGTGATGCCGTCGAAGTTCTTACCAATTATCGCGACGCTTTGAAGTGGGTCCATGACCGCACCATCGAAGGAGCGACAAAGTTCCTCACTCCCGACGAGCTCGTCCAATACGCAACCTTGCCCGACCGCTTCGCGAAACTCGACTATCTCGCCGACTACTACGGTTCCGTCGAAGGCACCGTCCGCGACATCTACGCCCAGGACCTCGGCTGGTTCGATGGCGACGTCCTCAATCTCCATCGCGAATCGCCCCTCCGGCAATCCGAGCGCATCGCCGCTCTCGCAGGCGGTGCCGACGCGCTTCTGGCCAAGGCGCGCGAAGCCCTCACCAAAGACGACCCACTCGGCGCAGCCCAACTCGCCCAACACCTCATCCGCCTCCGTCCCGCCGATCGCGAAGCAAAACTCATCATGGCCAACGCCCTTGCCATTGTCGGCGAACGCACTTTCAATGCCCCGGCGCGCAACTACACTCTTTCAATGTCGAATCGGTATCGCCGCGCGGCCGGCGGCAAGCAAGAATAGTCATCGAGCCGCCGCTTCGTATTGAAGCTCGGCGATCCCGATGCCGTGCTCGCCCGCCGACGAGTAGAGCAGCCAGGTCTTTCCGTCCTCGCGATAGATCGCCGGATCTCGCAGTCCGTTCTCCCATGCCCGTGACCGCCCGCCGCGCGAAAACGCGGCCGGAAGTTTCGCACCTTCCCACTCCTCCTCGGGTCGCATCACTTCCAAAACACCCTCGGCGCGCCAGGAGCTCGCATCGCCCTTCAACTCGATCTGCGTCGCATAGATCCGCTCCGGACGGTGGCCCACGCAACTGAAATAGATCACCAACCGGCTCCCCACGATATCCACGCCCACATGGCGTATCGAATAGCGGTCTCCTCCGCTTGCCGGCCGGTCTTTACGCGCGCCCTCTTCGCCCAACGCCACCGGATCGATCGCCGCTGCGATGCCGTCTCCAATCACGTCGCCCACGTTCTCGAACACGACGCCCAGCTTGGAACTCCGGAGAAGCGTCCCATGCCCGTTGATTGCGCACCAATAGCCCTTGTGCCGGAAAACCCGCAGATAGGCAGGGCCGACCTTAACGTCCCGAGCCCGAAAATGCAAGCCATCCGTCGAAACCGCAACCGACGACTTTTGCCCGGCCTCTGGATCGCCCTTCTGCTTCGCGATCCCGCTTGGCCGCCCATGGTAGTAAAGGTAAATCTTCTTTTCAACTTCGTCCACGATGGCCTCTGGCGACGCAATATGCCCCGCCAATGCCTTCTGATCCTCAATCCGGATGGCTCCACCAGCATGCAGCTTCCACGGACCCTCCACCTTGTCCGCGTACGCCAGCCGGATGTACTTACCCGCATGGTGCGCAAAATATAGATAGTATCGCCCCATCGGATTCTGTACCCACGAAGGAACACGAATCAAGCTCGGGCCATTCATGCTGTCGCCATCCCCGGCCGAAAGCATCGATTCCGCGATGATCGGATTGCCGGGCAGCCGCTTAACGCGAATCCCAAGCGGAAAGCGTTCCTCGGCGCCAGCCGAGGTTGTGAGCAACAGCATCAATGCTGTGACGATGCCCGCGGTTCCAACAGAATCGGTCCTAAATCCCATCCGTACCGTTCTACCACGCCTGCGCAAACTCTCTTGTAAATCCCACCTGTAAATCCCCCCTTCACAACCTCCCGCAACCCGATATATAATTCCTAACGATATGCTTCAGCCGGTCTATGCTTGCCGACTCTCTCTCCGCGCCTGCGCTCTCGTCAGCCTTGCGCTACTCGTAGCCTCCAACATCAACGCCCAGGGCCTTACCGGCCAACTCTCCGCGTCCGTTACGGACCCATCCGGCAACGTCATCGCCGGAGCAAAGGCAGTCCTCCTCAACATCGGAACCAGCCAGACGCGCGAGGCTCAGACCGACGCCGCCGGCAACCTCGTCTTCACTCAACTCCTCCCCGGAAACTACCAGCTCAACGTCAGCCACACTGGTTTCCGCACTTATGAGCAAAAGGACATCGCCCTCACCGCTACCGAACGCGTGGTCCTACGCCGCATCGCGCTCGAACTCGGTGAAGTTACCCAAACCATCTCCGTCGAAGCCGAAGCCGCCCGCCTCCAAACCCAATCCGCCGAACGATCCGGACTCATCTCCAGCGTCCAGTACGAAAAGCTCTCCCTCAAAGGCCGCGACTATCTCGGCCTCCTCAAACTTCTCCCCGGCGTAATCGATACCCGGAACCGGGAAGCTCCCGGCTGGAACAACCTTGGCGGTATCAACATCAACGGCAATCGGTCCGGGACCATAAACCTCACTCTCGATGGCGTCTCCTCCCTCGACACAGGCTCCATGGGCGGACCCTACCTCGCCCCCAACGTCGACGCGGTCGGCGAAGTGAAAGTCCTCCTCACCAACTACCAGGCCGAATACGGGCGTTCCTCCGGCGGCACCATCAACGCCGTCATCAAGAGCGGCACAAAGGACTTTCATGGTACCGCCTACTACTTTAAGCGCAACGAAGCCTTCAACGCCAATGAGTACTTCCGCAATCGTGACGGCCTCGAGAAACCCCGCTACCGTTTCGATTATCCTGGCTACAACATCGGCGGCCCCCTCTACATCCCCGGCAAGTTCAACGCCAACAAAGACAAACTCTTCTTCTTTTGGGCGCAGGAGTTTCTCCCGCGTAAGTATCCCACCGCTGTAGGCCGCCGCACCTTCCCAACCGCACTCGAACGCCGCGGCGACTTCTCGCAGACCTTCGACACCAATCGCCGCCTGATCGCCGTGAACGATCCCCTTAACAACCGTGCCCCATTTCCCGGTAACATCGTCCCTCAAAACCGGATCGATCCCGTTGGCCAGAAGCTCCTCAGTGTCTTCCCTCTTCCCAACACGGTCGATCCCGCCAATACCTTCAATAGCGTCTTCCAAAGCCAGGTCAATCAGCCCCGCGACGAGGATATCCTCCGCATCGATTGGAACATCGGCCCCAAGACTATCTTCTATGCGCGCGCCATCCGCGACTACGAAGCCTTCAAAGGCGACTTCAACTTTGTTCTCGCTTCCGGCAACTGGCCTCAGTTTCCGATCGAGTACTCAATTCAAAGCGCCGGCCTCGTCAGCACCCTCATCCACACCTTCAGCCCGAACGTAGTCAACGAATTCACCTTCGGCATCAATCGCGCACTGCAGTTGGTTAGTCCCCTGAATCAGGAAGGTATCGATCGGAATGACCGCAATAAACTCGGGCTCAACCTCCCTCAGTTTTTTCCTCAGTCCAATCCACTCAATCTGATCCCGAACGCGAACTTCGGCGGCATTCAGAACGCACCGCAGCTCAACATCGAACAGCGGTTCCCCTTCTTCGGAACCAACAACATCTGGAACTGGTCCGACAATCTTTCCTGGGTCAAAGGCTCGCACAATCTCAAATTCGGCGCCTACATCGAACGCACCTCCCGCAACGCCGCCCGCGCCACCGCATTCAACGGCACCTTTGACTTCGGCCGCAACGTCAACAACCCGCTGGACTCCAACTACGCGTTTTCGAATACCCTCCTCGGCTCTTTCAACAGCTACACCGAGAGCAACCTTCATCCTCACGGCCACGGCCGGTACAAGAACTACGAGTTCTATGCGCAGGATAACTTCAAGGTCAGTCGCCGCTTCACCCTCGACTTCGGCGCACGCTTCTACAAAATCGAGCCGACCTTCTCCGCCGGCGACGATCTTTCCGTCTTCGATCTGGCAACATATGACCCGGCACGCGCCCCGCGGCTCATCGAACCCTACCGCGCCGCCTCCAACGCCGCCCGCGTGGGCCGGAACCCAGCCACTGGCGAAATCGTCCCCGAAGTCTTCATCGGAACATTCGCCGAGGGCAGCGGACAGTTCTATCAGGGCATGAAGGTCTTCCGCGAACGCGTTCTCAATACGCCTTCGTTGAAGGTAGCTCCGCGCTTCGGCTTCGCCTACGATGTCTTCGGAAACGGCAAAAT
>JBGSME010000963.1:0-6595 GCA_041740335.1 Bryobacteraceae bacterium
CCGGAACACCGGCATCACCGCGGTGTGCGGCAAAATCGAGGCTGAACTGGCGGAACTGAGCGGCGAGGATCGCGAAGCCATGGCGTCGGAGATCATGGAGAGCTACGGACTCAAGGAACCGGGCCTGCACCGCTTTATTGAAAGGACCTACGATTTGTTGGGGCTGATGTCGTTCCTCACCGCCGGCGAGACGGAGGTGCGAGCCTGGACAATCCCCAAGAATTCCACTGCGGTAAAGGCCGCCGGTGCCATCCATTCCGATTTCGAGAAGAAGTTCATTCGCGCCGAGACAGTGAACTGGAAGGATCTGGTGGAACACAACGGCTATGCCGGGCTCCGGGGAAAGCCCTTGTTGCGGCTCGAAGGAAAAGAGTACATTGTCAAGGACGGCGATGTTCTCGTCATCCGTCATGGCTAACCGATGCGATTAGTGCTGACCGGTATTCTCCTTATTGCGATCGTCGCCGCCCCCGCGCCGGCGAAGGGCAAGAAATACCGGCACGCGCTCGGGTTCCAGATCGAACTTCCCGACAAATGGACCGCCGAGCCGGCCCCGAGGGGAGCAACCATTCAGCCACCGGACGCCAAAGTCGATCCGGACCGGGAGGACAACCCCGAAGTGTACTGGGTGTGGGCGCCCGAGGCGGAGGGCGAGACCGAGCAGGCCTACGTGCAAGGAGTGCGCGAAAACTTCAAGTCGTCCCGGATCGAGGTGGATCGGGGCGGAGATCTGGAGCCGTTTTCATCGCCGGGACGTCCGGGTGTGATTTACACCTTCGATTTCATGCATCCGGTCGATATGAAAGAATACCGGATCCGCATCTACGCGATGCAGCGTGGCGGAAAATCGTTGTTGCTGATCGCAAAGGGGCAGCGCGGCAAGGTGGCGGCGCGCGAGAAGTGGCTGCGGGGGATCGCTCAAAGTATCGAGTGGAAGAAATAGGCCGCCCCCCTCGCACTCCACCAAACCCAACCGATAAGTACCTTCGGGTACTATGTTTGCAATCATCGGAATCGTCGTAGTCATTGGCGCCATCATTGGTGGTTACCTGATGGAGCACGGACACCTGGAGGTGCTCTTACAGCCTGCTGAATTGGTGATTATCGGCGGAGCGGCGCTCGGCACGCTTCTGATCGCGAACCCTCTGCCGACAATCATGAAATTGTTCAAGGGATTGATTGGCGTCATGAAGGGGAGCCGGTACAAGAGAGATTTGTATCTGGAGACCCTGAAGATGATGAACACGCTGTTTCTGTCGGCGCGGAAGAACGGGGCGACAAAACTGGAAGCCGACGTGGAGGATCCCCACAAAAGCGATGTTTTCAACAAATTTCCCGGATTCCTGGCGGATCATCATGCCGTGGACTTCTTCTGCGACACACTTCGCATGTCGATCAGCGGCCAGATGGATCCGTTCGCCCTCGATCAGATGATGGAGTTGGACATGGAGGTGCACCACCGCGAATCGCTCGAGCCGATCGGTGCTCTGAGCGCGGTGGCTGACTCGCTGCCGGGTTTGGGAATCGTGGCGGCCGTGTTGGGCGTTGTGATCACCATGGGATCCCTCGGCGGTCCGCCGGAAGAAATCGGTCACAAGGTAGGCGCGGCGTTGGTCGGGACCTTCCTCGGTATCCTGATGTGCTATGGATTTCTGGCTCCACTGGCATCCAACATGACCAAGATCTCCGACGCCGAATCAGCTTACTACAACGTGCTGCGGGTCGGAGTGATCGCCTACATCCGAGGCAACGCGCCGATTCTATGCGCTGAATTCGCGCGCCGCGCAATCCCCCATGAAGTCCGTCCGAACTTCAAAGACATGGAGCAGGCCTGCAAGGGCGGTGGAGCGGCTTAGCCGAAGCGTATGGCCGACGACAAGATCGCTCCCATTATCGTCATCAAGAAAAAAGCCGGTCATGGCGGCCACCACGGCGGCGCGTGGAAGGTCGCCTATGCCGACTTCGTCACCGCCATGATGGCGTTCTTCATGGTCATGTGGCTGATGAACTCAACCCCGCAAATCAAAGAGGCCGTCGGTTCCTACTTCAGCGATCCAAGCGGCACCGGTAAACTCAGCGGATCCAGCATGTCGAGCGCCGGTCAGGGCCTGGAATTGAAGAAAGAGGATCTATCGAAGTTGAAGGACGAGATCAACCAGGCCATGAAACAGATGCCCGAGTTCGACAAACTAAAAGACCAGGTCTCCATGACCGTCACCGGCGAAGGCCTCCGTATCGAACTCCTCGAAACCGAGAAGGGTCTCTTCTTCGGCAGCGGCGACATGCAACCTTCCCAGCAAGGCGAAGAGATGCTCAATCTCTTGGCCCAGCAACTCGGGCAACTCCCCAATAACATCCTCATCGAAGGCCATACCGACGCCCGCCCGTTCAGTTCCTCCGACGGCTATACCAATTGGGAACTGTCGGTGGACCGCGCCAACGCCGCTAGAAAGCTGATGGAAGTCAACGGCCTCCGCCAAGGCCAGGTCACCCAGGTCCGCGGTTTCGCTGACCGCCGCCTCAGGGTCGAGCAGGATCCCAGCGCCGCCAACAATCGCCGAATCTCTGTGATTGTCCGCTACATCGATCCTCCGCCGCCCGATCCAAACGTCCCCCCCGATCCAGACCCCGACCCCAAGCCGGCGGCGGCGGGGCATCACTAGACCAGTGCATCCCAAAGGCGCGTATTATTGAATGGTGATCCGATTTCGTCTCCCACTCCTCTGCGCCACTCTCGCCGTTTCCTCACTCGCCGCCGAGTCCGCCGGCTCCATCGAGGCCTTCGGATTCAAATGGCGCCTGCCCGTCGCCGCAGACTGGAAGCTGGAGACCATGGACGGATTCCCCACGCTCCAGCTCCTCGTTCCCCGTCCTTCCACCCAGCCCCGACGCCCTTCCCAATACGCGTTGGCCGAAACCGCGGACTACGAAAAACTGACGATCGAATTCGAAGCCAAGCAGGAGCCCGCCGCGCTCCGTAATCGCCACAACTCGCTCATGATCGTCTACGCATGGCGCGATGAGAATCACTTTAAC
This sequence comes from Bryobacteraceae bacterium, assembly GCA_041740335.1. Taxonomy (GTDB): domain Bacteria; phylum Acidobacteriota; class Terriglobia; order Bryobacterales; family Bryobacteraceae; genus DSOI01. The sequence continues at coordinate 3,037 of JBGSME010000963.1, forward strand.
TACGCCCACATGTCGGTGGACGCCGCCATGAAGCAACCGGTTCACAACGGCGTCTTCCACGTCTATGGCGGTGACCGCGTCCGCATCAGTTCCCAGGAGGGCCCCGCCGGGCTGCTCCACGAGGACTGGCACAAGGTGAAACTGGTCTACGACGCAGCCACACATCGTGTCGACGTATGGGTGGATGGCGTGACTTCACCATCGCTCCGCGCCGTGGACATGAGCCTCGGCGCAGGCAAGTTCGGCATCGGAAGCTTCTTCGATATGGGATCGTTCCGCAACTTGAAAGTCTCCGGCGTCACACACAAAAAATAGCGGAAAAAAACTATTGACTCTCACCGGCACCAGGCGCACACTGTGGCTGGAAGGATAGGAAATAGAAGATACAAACAGAGAGGGCGGCAACGCTCGCTGCTTGGGATAACACTGATCCGGCGCACGTCCTGAATCAACCGGTGCCCTCAAAAAAGCACCAGCGCGTCACGCGCAATAGGAAGGCGGCAACACCGGTTCAGCCCAGTCAGGCGAGCGTCGCCGCTCTTTCGCGCGTTACCGGATCGCGTGGCAATACATCGTCTCCTGATCCCGGATGAACAGCTTCCCGTCGGAAATCGCCGGGGGAGCCCACGCTGGCCGCTCGCTCTTCACAAAAGAAAACCGCGAAATTTCCTTGTAACCCTCCGCCGTCGCCTCCGCCAACGCCACCGTTCCGTTTTCACCCAACAGATACAACCGCCCGTCAGCGAAAATCACTGACCCCTTCCCCACGCTCCGGTCTTTCCACGCAACCTCGCCGGTGCCGAACTTCATCGCCGTCAGAATCGCGTTCGAGAAACCGTACAACATGTCGCCCACAAGCACCGAACTCGAGTAGTGATTCATCATCTCGCGCGTGAAATAAACTTCGTTCGCCGTGACGCCGCCGCCATCGGAGGCAAGTTTCAACAACGCAGCACCAGTCCCATACGCGGAGGAGTAGAACACCTGCCCGTCTCGAAAAATCGGCGTTGCGATATTCGCCGTCCGATTCGCCACGTTGTCGTAGCGCCACAATAGCTCACCGTTGTCGGCGCGAACGCCCATCGCCCCCTTGGAAGTGAACGTCAACACCTGGCGCGTCTTTCCCACGCTGGCAAGAATCGCTGACGAGTACGCCGCGCCGTCGCTCTGCGACTTCCAGATCAACTTACCCGTGTTCTTGTTCAACGCCACCACCGCCGTGCCGGTGCCGCCCGCATTGAAAATTACCCGATCGTCGTCGATCAATGGAGACTCACTATAGCCCCAATGCGGAACCGATCCGCCAAAGTCCTTTACCGCGTTCAAGGACCACACCTTGGCCCCCGTCTTCGCGTTCAGACACGCCAGACTGCCATCGGCGGCAAGCGTCCACAGAAGTTCGCCCTCAACAGTCGGCACCCCGCGCGGGCCATCGCCGCGCCGCTCCCGATAAGGTCCGCCTATAGCCGTCTCCCAGACCTTCTTCCCGGTTGCGGCATCAAGCGCCAGCACAAACTCCACATCGCCCCGCTGGCCGAGCGTATAGACGCGGCCTGCCGCAATCGACATCGAAGAATAGCCTTCGCCCAACCCCTGCGCCTTCCAAAGCAGCTTCGGGCCGCCCTCTGGCCATTGCTTCAACAATCCCGTCTCGGCAGACTTTCCATCGCGCAAGATGCCTCGCCATTGCGGCCACTCCGCCGCACTCATCGCGCCGGCCAGGGCCAACGCGATTGCCAAGACCTTCATTTCTTCACCGCCGCGATCATCTTGTCGAATCCCGCTTGTGCCGCGGCCACAGTCTTGGCAGGACCCGTCAATTTGAAAAACACATTTCCCTCCGGGGCTTCCACGATCGTTCCGATCAGGCGATAGCCTGGCTTCGGAGTTTTTACCGGCGCCATCGGAGCCCCGGCAAGATATGTCCCGGTGTGCTCGATGGTAGTCACTTTCATCCCATTCACCGTGCGCGTCTTCGGCTGCGGATTCGCGGGAGCATCCTTGAACTGGCCAAGCCAACGCTGGATGTTGGCGCCCACAGCACCGCCCTGCCCTGGGCCGAAATAGAACACTGCGCACTCAGCCGCTTCCGAATCGCCCGCCGTTGCCGGCACGGAATAAGTGGCGGCGCGCATCGGGCGCTCTCCCGCGCTTTTCCAGGCGGCGGGTGCGGTCCATGTGATGCCACCGGCCGAATCGGCCCATAGTCCCGCGGCCAATAAGAGAAGAGAAAGGATAGTCCGGAGTGCCATCTTTTCAGTGTAAGCCCTGATCACAGCGTCACGACAGGGATGCTAGCCGCGCCATAGAGCCGGCCGCCCTTCACCGTCGCCACTGGCATCATCCGCCGATGCACCACGCGGCGCTCCCGTAGCGAATCCGATAATTCGAAATCGCCCTCAATCAACCGAAAGACCGCGATGTCACCGGTGGACCCCTCGCGCAGCGTCCCAAATCCGCTGAGCGCGCCGAACGTCTTCGCCGGATTCACGGTGGCTCGCGCGATCACGTCTTCGAGCTTCATGCCGAGGTGTACAAATTTCGAAAGCGTCGTCGCGAGATCCAGCACCGGGCCATGAACATTGAACTGATGCACGTCGCTCGAAATCGTCCCCGGCAGCAGATCCTGCTTCAATGCGGCCTCCGCCGTCGCCCATGCGAAACTCCCCGCGCCATGCCCGATATCCAGGTTCACGCCGCTTTGCACCGACCGCAGCACCTCCGGCATCACCCGGCCGCGACCGTCAAGGATGCCACCGGCGCCGCCGCGAAACGAATGCGTGATTACGTCGCCCTTGCGGAGCAGCTCCAGAATCTTTGGCAGCGTCGAAAACGATCCGCCAATGTGGACCATCAAGGGAAGCCGCACCGCGTCCGCCGCTTCGCGGGCCAGCTTCAAGGCCTCCAGGTCATGACGCCCCGCGATGTTCTCCGTCAGCCGGATCTTCACGCCCACAATCACATCGCGATTCTGTTCGATCGTCTTCGCCGCCAGCTTCGCGTTGGCGTAGCGAAGGTCCAGCAGTTCGCCCCACTGATTGTCCGGCGATAGCGTCGACTGACCCACCACGGAAATGTTCAGCAGCGCATAGACGCGTGTGTCGACGACGTTGATAACGTATTTCCGCAATCCCGGAAACGTGTGCGCACCGGCCGAGCCCGCATCCACCACCGTGGTAACGCCCTTCGCGATGCAATTCGGGTCCGCTGGAATGCCCAGCGGCGCCACGCCGTCATAGACGTGAACATGAATATCGATCAGCCCCGGCGTCACCAGATAACCGCGTGCATCGATCGTCTGCGCAGCCTCGGCTTCGGGAATGCTCTCGGCCACGCGCGCAATCTTTCCGTTCAACACCGCTACGTCCCGCACGGCGGAGAGGTCTTGCGCCGGACAGATCACATGCCCGCCGCGCAACAGTAGGTCATACCGCGGCTTGGCCCCTTGTCCACGCGCCACCGCCAGCGCGGATTGAAACAACATCGTCCGCCGTGTGTAGTTTTTCATTGCAGTCTCGCAAACACCCGGTCCACCGCCGCCAGCGTGTTTGCCACATCG
>JBGSME010000964.1:0-4315 GCA_041740335.1 Bryobacteraceae bacterium
TGTTCGTCCGCCGCTCGCGCACCCATTCGGCGTTCCCGAACAGGAACGCCTTGTTGCGAATCACCGGACCGCCCAGCGAGAAGCCGAACTGGTTGCGCCGGAGCGGAGTCTTGCCCGGGTCGAAGTAATCACGCGCGTCCAGCTTGTCGTTTCGCAGGAATTCGTAGGCCGTGCCATGGAGTTGATTCGTCCCGGACTTGATCGCTATGTTCACAATCGCCCCGCCGGCGCGCCCGAACTCCGCCGAGTAGTTCGCCGTCTGCACCTTGAACTCCTGTACAGCGTCGACGGAAGGAATCACCACCGCCACGCCTTCGATGGCGGAATTGTTCTCCGCGCCGTCGAGCAGAAAGCTGTTGTGCTCGGCGCGGGCGCCGTTCGCCGTCAGTAGCTCACCCTGCTGCCGCGTCCGGCGTGTGCCGTCGCCCGGGGAGCCGCGCGTGGTCCCCGGCACCAGCGAACCCAGGCGAACGAAGTTGCGGCCGTTCAGCGGCAACTGGACCACGGTCTGGTTCTCCACCACCTGGCTGATCCCGGATTGATCGGTCTGGATCAGAGGCGCGCCTTCCTTGACCGTGACCTGCTCCGTGATAGCGCCGATTTCCAGGCGGATATCGATGCGCACGGTCTGGTCGACCAGAACGTCGAACGGACCGTGCAAATATCGCTTGAAGCCTGCCAGTTCGACGGAAGCCTCGTAGCGGCCAATGGCGAGGTCGGCGAACACGAAGGCGCCCGAGGCGTTGGTGGTAGCGGTGAGACTCGCTCCGGTGCCCAGGTTGCGCACAACCACGGGCGCCGACGGGACCACGGCATCGGAGGAGTCCGACACGACGCCCACCAAGCGGCCTTTAGTAGTCTGCGCGTGCGACAGAGGGGCCAGACACGCGATCGAAGCAGTGAGAAGCAACCTCATTTTCATTATCGATAATACTATTCCACGGAATCCTTATAGTCAACGGATCTTGTGCTCTGTCGGCCGTCTGTTATCATTAATGAGCGTGAAGCCCGGTGTTGTTCTCCTGACCCTTTCTTTCAGCCTCTTCGCCCAGGCTCCCGGATTCCAAGGCGCGGTGACTGACGTTCGCGTCATTCGCCGTGTGGAGCAGCACCCGGAGGCATGGCGATTGTGGCAGCCCTACATTGCTCAATGGAAGCGCCGCCAGCTCGTTGTCGCTTTTGGCGCCATGGCCAATGGCAAGAAAGATATGGGGTCGATCCTCGCCACAGTTTCCAACGACGACGGCGACAGTTGGGAAGTGCCGGCGCCCATCTTCGATCATCGCGTTGCGCAGGGCGGACGGCAGTATGGCTATGCCAACCCCGTCTTGTTCCGTCCTCCCGGCCAGGAGGTGATCTGGTGTTACGCGATGCGCTGTCCGCTCAACTACACCAACAGCGAAGACTCGCAACTCACCGCGGCCTACAGCGCCGACGGAGGCCGTTCGTGGACGCAAGTGGAGCTGGCGATGGAATACGGCGGTCCTCTGATTCTCAATGCGGGAGTGGTGCCGGTGACGATCTCCGGGCAGCGCCGCTACCTGCTGCCCGCGCATCGCAATACGCTGCAGAAAGACAAGCTCGGCTCTCGCGATCATTTCGTGCTCAGCAGTTCCAGCCTTCTCGAGTGGCGCCTGGAGTCCTACATTCCGCAACCCGCTTCGGGCGACAAGGTGTTCTTGCATGAGGGGAATATCGCTCCAGGCGACGCCGAGGGCGAACTAAAAATCGTGATGCGCACCGCCGGGTATGAAGACGCTTCGCTCACCACCAATCCGCCGCGGGCGTACTCGAGCGTCAGTAAGGATGGCGGCCACACATGGAGTCCGGCCCAGCCGGAACCGGATCTCTATAACGCAAAGTCAAAAAGCTTCTTCGGCCGCGCCGGTGATGGTACTTACGTCTACGTGTACAACGACGGACCGGCGCAACCGGCCAAGGGCTCCCGAACCGCGTTGCGCTACAAGCTGAAGCCCGCCGGCGGTGGGTGGAGCGGGGAGAAGACGTTTTATGACAGCGGCATCAAGAACTCCTATCCGACGCTGATCGAGGTCGCGCCGGGAGACTTTCGCGCCGTCTAAAATAGCAACAATGCCACCACGCCCCGAACCCGCATCCAATTTGGAAAATTCCGTTTGAAAAAATAGACTCCATGGCCCGGCTCGACCCCGTTCGCAATCTGACCCTCAAGGCGAGAGTAGTCGCTTCGATTCGAGAGGCGATCTTCGCCGGGAGATTCGCCCCAGGCGACCCACTCCGTGAACTGCATCTGGCGCGCGATTTGAACGTCAGCCAGCCAACCGTCCGGGAAGCGCTCTTCGAACTGGAGAAGTATGGGCTGGTGGTCCGCACGCCGAACATCGGCACCATTGTGACCAACCTCAGCGTGGGGGAAATGCGCGATCAGATCGAGTTGCGCCTCATGCTTGAACAGGTGGCCGCGGTTAAGGCCGCCGCCCGCATGAAGCCCGCCGACTTTCGGGAACTGGAGCGCCGCCTCGCCGCGCTCACATCGGCCGTCGCGGCCAACGCCTACTACGAGTCTGCGCAAGCCGACCTCGACTTTCACCGCCAGATCTGGCACTGCTCGGGCAATCGGGCGTTGACCGACGCGCTGGAGCGGATCACCGTTCCTTTGTTCGCCCTTGTCTCGATCCTGCGTAGCGCCGGCTCGCAGGATCTGATCAGCGTCATGAATTCGCATGCCGCCATCGTGGACGCCCTGCGCAAGAAGGACGGCGGCCGTCTCGAGACACTGCTCGCCGAGCATTGCCAAAGCGCCTATCAGGAGTTCCTGAATTCAGGCAGCGAGGATTGCCGCACATACGTGCGAAGGCGTCTGGACGCGGTCAAGGAGGCGGTCTGACGACGCTCGTTGGTTCTTTAGGAGATCAGCATGATTTCACGACGCCAGTTCCTCGGTTCCCTGGCAGCCGCGCCTCTCGCCGCGCAGAAACGCCCGCCGAACATAGTTTTCGTCTTTGTCGACGATATGGGGTGGACCGATGTCGGCTGCTTCGGCAGCAGCCTCTACCAGACACCGAACATCGATCGGCTGGCCAAGGAAGGCATGAAGTTCACCAGCGCCTATGCGGCATGCGCCGTCTGCTCGCCCACGCGGGCCGCGCTGATGACCGGCAAGTATCCCGCTCGTCTGCACGTCACCGACTGGATTCCCGGCCGCATTCCGCCCGGACTCAAGATGAAGCCCCCGGAGTGGACGCCGCAGCTCCGGCTCGAAGAGACCACGATCGCCGAAGCATTGAAGCCGGCGGGCTATGTATCGGCCAGTATCGGGAAGTGGCATCTCGGCAGCGAATCGCACTATCCGGAAAAGCAGGGCTTCGACTTCAACTTCGGCGGCTGCCACATGGGCGCCCCGCCCACATACTTTTATCCCTACGACATTCCAAACATCAGGAATGGCAAGCCCGGCGAGTATCTCACAGACCGGCTTACCGATGAGGCGCTGACGTTCATTGACCGGTCAAAGGCCCAGCCGTTTTTCCTCTATCTGCCGCACTACGGAGTCCACACGCCGGTCGAGGCAAAAGCGGAAGTGGCCGAACGGTACAAGAAGCGCATTCGCCCCGGACAGGCGCATTCGCACCCGGAGTACGCGGCGATGGTGGAAAGCATCGACGACAGCGTCGGCCGCATTCTCAAGAAACTCGACGATCTGAAGCTGGCCCAGAACACGATCGTGATTTTCACCTCTGACAACGGTGGCGTGGTCGGACGGCGGCACATCACCTCCAATGAGCCGCTCCGCGAAGAGAAGAGCACGCTCTACGAGGGCGGAATCCGGGTTCCGATGATCGTGCGCTGGCCGGGCGCCGTGAAACCGGGCACTGTTTGCGACACCGTGGTGAGCACCGTCGACCACATGCCGACCCTCGCGGAAGCGGCCGGTGTATCGGCGCCGGCCGGCATCGACGGCGCCAGCCTGATGCCCCTGCTCCGCCAACAGAGCGGCTTCCAGCGCGACACAATCTACTGGCATTACCCGCACTACAATTTTCATCAGCCCTTGATCCCGATGCGGCCCGCCGGCGCGATCCGCCGTGGCGACTTCAAGCTCATTGAGTTCTATGAGGACGGCGCACTCGAGCTCTACAACATCCGCGAGGACATCGGCGAGCGCAAGAACCTTCTCCTGAGCCACCCGGAGAGGGCGAAGGAACTACACACCGCGCTGATCGCCTGGCGCAGTTCCGTGGGCGCCCAGATGCCGATCCCCACGCCGGAAAACTACGACCCCGCGCAAACCGAAGCGTGGATGCGAGAGCGCTTCCGGCGCCAGTCCGAACGCGGC
>JBGSME010000965.1:0-11738 GCA_041740335.1 Bryobacteraceae bacterium
CGGCCGGCCCAAGGCCGCCGCCGCCGCACCCAGAAATTGTCGCCGCTCGATACCGGGCATATCAGCACTACGTTACTACAAGCTAACCCCAATGAGGCACAATAGCAGGCATGCGCTCTGCGTTACTCCTCCTCCCTCTTCTCTGCCTCGCCGCCGCCGCCCAACCCCGGAAACCCTTCCTCACATCGGAGCTCATCTTCCCCCAAGAGAAGTGGCACAATCACGCCTCCTCCATCGTCGAACTGCCCAACGGGGATCTCATCACCGTCTGGTATCACGGCTCCGGCGAACGCACCGCCGACGATGTCATCATCGAGGCCTCGCGCCTCACCAAGGGAAGCCGAAACTGGTCCCCTCGCCAGACCATCGCCGACACACCCGGATTTCCAGACTGTAACCCCGCCGCCTTCGTCGACTCTAAACAGCGGTTCTGGGTCATCTGGCCCCTCATCATCGCCAACGAATGGCACACCGCCATGTCGAAGTTCATTATCACCGCTCCCGGTGATTGGCGCGGACCCGGTGTCCCATCACGCTGGGCCGTATCCGAGCCTCTGATGTTCATCCCCCGCAACTTCGAAGCCAAGTCCCTCGAAGCTATCGAAGATCTCCGCCGCTCCTCCGACGGCTCTTCCCGTGCCGCTGCCCACCTCGACCAACTCGCCGGCCACGCCAAGGACAAATACTTCGCACGCATGGGCTGGATGCCTCGCGCCCATCCCGTCGAGTTGCCTTCCGGCCGCATCATCGTGCCCCTCTATTCCGATGGCTACAGCTACTCGCTCATGGCCATCACCGACGATTACGGCAAGACCTGGACCACCAGCGAACCCCTCGTCAGCCGAGGCGGCATACAGCCTTCCATCGCCCGCAAGAAAGACGGCACCCTCGTTACCTATATGCGCGACAACGGCCCGCCGCCCAAGCGCCTCCTCCTATCCGAATCCCGCGACAACGGCATCACCTGGTCCCCAGTAACCGATTCCGATCTCCCCAACCCCGGCTCCGGCGCCGAAGTTATCAACCTCCGCGATGGATCATGGGCCCTGATCTACAACGACACCGAGAAAGGCCGCCACTCCCTCGCCGTCTCCATTTCCACCGACGAAGGCGCAACCTGGAAATGGAAACGCCACCTGGAACTTACCGAAGGCGGATCCTATCATTACCCGTCGTTGATTCAGGCTGCCGACGGTACCTTACACGCCACTTACAGCTACTTCGACAAATCAGGCAAGTCGATCAAGCACGCGCACTTCAACCTCGATTGGGTGAAGCAGCCCCACTAATCACTTCCGCCAACCGGTAAACTCCGTTTCGAGCTTGGACCATCGCTCCGCCATCGCATTCAGCCGCGCGCGCTCCTTTGCCGCCAGATTCGTTGTCTCTCCCCGATCCCGAGCCAGATCGTACAGCTCCCATTCCCCCGCCCCCGCCGAAACCGCCTTCCACTTGCCTTCGCGCAATCCCCGGTTGTTCAAGTGATGAAAGAACAAATACTCGCGCTCGATCTCGACATCCCGCGCCAGCGCCGGCGCCAACGATCGCCCCGGATACACAGGAGCCCCATCTCCGCCGCTCGCCCTGCCCCCGGCCAGATCCAGCAGCGTCGGAAGCACATCCACAAGATGGCACGGAGTGTCCCGAATCTTGCCCTCGTCGCGAATCCCGGCAGGCCAATGCGCGATCATCGGCGACGAAATCCCGCCTTCATGAATCCACGATTTGTGCAACCGGAACGGAGAGTTCGCCGCGCTGGACCATCCCGGCCCAAGGCACAGATGCGACCGCCACGACCCCGGCTCCGCCGCCTTGTCATGCCCATCGGCTCGAATCAATTGCTCCGCGCTCGCGCCGTTGTCCGAAAAAAACAGAATGAGAGTGTCATCCAGTGCACCCTGCGCTTGCAGGCCCTCCAGCACCCTCCCGATCTCGCGATCCATCCGGTAAACCATCGCCGCGTGAATCGCCATCTTCGTCGCTTGGAACCGCCGTTGCTCCGCCGTGAGCGTACTCCACGGCACCGCCCGTGTAACTTCCCCGGGACCAATCTGCCGCTGTAACTCCTCCGACGCCAGGTTCCACGGCGGCCACGTCTCCGCCTCGAGCGCCGCCGGCGTGCAGTTCACCAGCCCCATCTGCCGCGCCCTCTTCCACCGCGCCTCGCGAACCTTGTCCCAACCATCCACGTACCGGTCCTTGAATCGCGCGACGTCCTCACTCAACGCGTGCAACGGAAAGTGCGGCGACGTGAAAGCCAGATACAGAAAGAACGGATCGCGCGGGTTCTCCTTGTGATGCCGGTCCAACCATCCCGCCGCTCGTGAGCCAATTTCAGTCGTCGCATAGTAACCGCTATCGGGCTTCGGCGCCGGCAGCGGTTCATCGTCCAGATGATGCCGCGACGGCGAGAAGAAACGATCCTGGTCACCCAGATAGTACGAATGATCGAAGCCCGCTCCCTTCACCGGCATCGTCGCCGAAATGTGCCATTTCCCCGAGTGATAACTCCGGTACCCTTGCCCCGCGAGTTGCTGCGGAATAAATCGCACCCACGAAGCCGGACGCGCGCCCCGGCTCTGTTCCAACCCCGATTGCTGCGAGTAGAACCCAGATAAAAGCGCCCCGCGCGACGGCATGCACCGCGCCGTCGAATACGCTTGCGAAAACCGAAGCCCGCCCTTAGCCAGCCGATCCAAATTCGGAGTATCGATGTCGCCGCCGAAACACCGCGCATCGGAAAAGCCCATGTCATCGGCCAGGATCACCAGAAAATTCGGCTTCTTCGTCTTCTGCGCCGCTCCTGCCGCCGCGCCCAGAAACCCGCGCCTGGTAATCGGGTTCGCTATATTCGGGACTGTTGCCATTGGGAAGTATTATTTCAAACTTGTCATCGCTGCTTCTTCTCGCCGCGATTGCCGCCTCTGCGCTGGCGCAATCGCGCGTCATGATAGCCGCCGACGAACTCCAACTCCTTGACGAACCAAATTCCCGCAAAGACTTCGGCTGCAAGCCCAGCCACTGGGCCCCGTCCCTCGGTTTTGACCTCCGCTATCACGCCGGCTGGCAAGCCGAGTTGAAGTCCGGTGTCCTCCCGGAAAAAGGCGGCCGCTACCGCGTTGTCGTCCGGGTCCGCCCCGGACAGCCCGGCGAACCCATGTACCTCACTGATTCCCTTCGCGCTCCGCCCCGCGCCCAGGCCAAAGGAAAAACCGTCGCGCTCTGGGGTAGCTTCGTCCTTGGGCCCGGTAAGTATCGCGTCGATTGGATCCTTCGCGATCCTGTCAATCTCTTCTGCACCGCCCACTGGGATCTCACCGTCAAGCACAAAGACGACGTCCGCCTCGCCATTGAGCCGAATACTGTCGCCCCTCCCTGGGGACCTCCCTCGCGGCCCCGCGCCACCGAAATCGCCGGCCGGCAATTTCACGTCAAGATCCTCGCCAACCTTTCCAATACCCGCCAGGGCCGCGCCACACTCGACCGCCGCGACAGTTCCGCCGTCGCCGCCATCATCCGCGCTATCGCCCGCGAACCGCACTTTAACCGGTTCAGCCTCGCCGCGTTCAATATGCAGGAGGAACGCGTCATCTACGAAGCCTCCAATCAAACACGCATCGACTTCCGCGCCCTCGGGGAGGCCATGGCCACCATGCGCCTCGGAGTAGTCGATTTTAAAAAACTCGCCGATAAAAACAGCGCCACTCGATTCCTCACCACACTCCTCACTCGCCACCTGGAACCAGTCCCCGCAGGCCCCGATTGCGTCATCATCGTCGGCCCCAAGTTCTTCCTCGACACAAAGGTTCCCAAGGAGGCCATCGCCGCCATTGAAGGTTCCCGCGCGCCCGTCTTTTATCTCAACTACGTCGCTCGCACCCGCTCCATGCCTTGGCGCGACGCCGTCGGCGACGCCGTCAAAGCCTACGGCGGCGAAGAATACCGCATCACCGTGCCCCGTGAGTTAGGCGAGGCCCTGAAGGAAATTCTCGTTAAGCTCGCATCACGCCGCCCCATCGAGTAACTTCGCCAACCGTCCCGCCACCTTCGGGTTACTCGACGCCAAATTCTCGTTCTCCCGCGCGTCTTTCCCCATGTGGAACAACATCGGTCCGTCCTTCCACCCGCGCACGTACTTGTACTCGTCCTCGATCACCAGCCGCCACGGCCCAACCCCCGAATAGACATGCGTCCGCGACCCCTTCCCCGTGCTCACCAACTGACGAAGTGACCGGCTGTCCATCCCGCTCGGCCGCTTCACGCCCGCATAATCGAGGAACGTCGCCGAAAGATCCAACGTCGTCGCCGGATCCTTCACCGTAACTCCACGCCGCGCATCCTGGCCCCACACAACCAGCGGCACACCCGCCGACCCCTGGTAAGGATGCGTCTTCCCCCACAAATCATGATCGCCCAACATCTCCCCGTGATCGCTTGAAAACACGATCAGCGTATTCTCCAACTCACCACGCTGTTTCACCTTCTCGATAAACTCGCCCACCCGCCCGTCTATATTCTCAATCATCGCCGCGTAGTTCTGCCGGATCAGATGATGCGCCTCGGCCGTGAACTGCGTGCACCGGTTCGGCCCCGGAAACTTCACCCCCCGCCACGCTTTCTGCATCCCCGCCGTGACATCCCAAGGATCATGCGGACCGTTGAAGTTCACCTGCAAAAACCACGGTTTCCCCTTCGGCGCGGCGTCCAGCAACCCTAGCCCATTCCGCGCGATCCAATTGTCGCCGTATGCCACATCGGAAAGCGGCGTCGGGAACGTTGCGTCCTTACCCTTTCTCCTCTCGTAGTCCTCCACATGCATCTTCGCCAGGCCCTGCTTTTCCAGATACGCCAGAAACGGGCCCATCGGCCGGCCCGCCTGCGTGTACGCGCGTGTGCCGTCGTGCTTGCCCTCGTTGTCAATCCCGTCGGAGAAACCCCAGTCCCCAATTTTCCGTTTTCCGTCAATGCCCCAGTCGAGCTCCGGCTTGTGCAGATCGAACTTGCCGCAGCCCATCACGTGGTAACCGGCGCTCCGTAGCTGCTGATAAACCGTAGGCTGATTCGCCGGGTAATTCTCTTTGTTCGACGGCACTCCGCACCGGTCATACTCGCGTCCCGATGCCAGGCAAGCCCGTGCCGGCGCGCACAATGGAGCCGGCGTCACGGCGTTCGTGAAGCGAACCCCTTCCGCCGCCAGCCGTTCAACATTCGGTGTCCGCACCGGGATTCCGTCCGCCGGCTGGACAAAGTCGTACCGCAACTGGTCCGGAAACAGGAACAGTATGTTCGGCTGCCGTTTCTGCGCCCCAAGCGAGGCAGCGGTAGCGGCCTGTAAGAACGCTCTCCGTCCAAGTGGCATTGTTCCTCTCCCTCAAAAATCCGCGTGGCCCGGATACCGCGGGAACGGAATTACGTCCCGTATATTCGTCATCCCGGTAAGATACATCATCATCCGTTCAAAGCCCAATCCAAACCCCGCGTGCTCCACGCCTCCAAATTTCCGAAGCTCCAGATACCAGCGGTATGCCTCCGGATCGGTACCAAGCCGCGCGCACTGCTCCGCCACCTTCCGTTCCAGCACGTCCAACCGCTCCTCGCGCTGGCTCCCGCCGATAATCTCGCCGATCCGCGGCGCAAGCACGTCCATCGCCCGAACCGTCCGGCCATCTTCGTTCTCCCGCATGTAGAACGCTTTGATTTCCTTCGGATAGTTAGTAACCACCACCGGCTTCTTGAACACTTCCTCCGTAAGAAACCGTTCATGCTCGCTCTGAAGATCCGTGCCCCACGTCACCGGAAATTCCCACTTCTTCTTCGCGCCCGTCAGCAACTCCACCGCTTCCGTATAAGTAACATGCTCGAACCGGTTGCTCACCACATTCTCGAGCGTGGCAATCAGTTGCTTATCGTAGAACTGTTGGAAGAACTCGAGGTCGCGCCGGCAGTCTTTCATCACGGCGCCGATGATCGACTTCAAAAACTCCTCGGCAAGCTGCCTGTCGCCGTCCAGATCGCAAAACGCCATCTCCGGATCAATCATCCAGAACTCGGAAAGATGCCGCGCCGTGTTCGAATTCTCCGCCCGGAACGTCGGCCCGAACGTATACACGTTCGTAAAGGCCAACGCGAAAATCTCCGCTTCCAACTGTCCGCTCACCGTCAAGTGCGCCGGACGGCCGAAGAAGTCCTGCGAAAAGTCCACCGCCCCGGCTTCGGTGCGCGGCGGCTTGCCCATGTCGAGCGTCGTCACCTGGAACATCTGCCCCGCGCCCTCGGCGTCAGACGCCGTGATGATTGGCGAATGGACCAGCATGAACCCCCGGCTCTGGAAGAACTCATGCACCGCGAACGCCAACCGGTTCCGCACCCGGAACACAGACCCGAACGTATTCGTTCGCGTCCGGAAGTGCGCGATCTCCCGCAGCGTTTCCAGATTCATCCGCTTCTTCTGCAGATAGTAAGTAGCCGGGTCCGCCGCGCCATGTACCCGCAGCGAACTTACTTTCAAATCGATCGCCTGTTCTTTCCCCGCCGACGGCACAATCGTTCCGGACGCCTCGATGCAAGCCCCCGTCGTCACCGCCGCCATATCCTCTTCACTCACAACGCTCTTCTCCACCAAAAGCTGGAGGTCCGCGAACGAAGAGCCATCGCTCAACTTCACGAAATAGTGCGCCGGAAACTCCGTGCGCGTCTTTACCCAACCCCGCGCCGTAGCCTCGGAGCCTGCCGGCAATCCCAGAATGTCGCGGACGTATCCGCCCTTATCGACCATATCCCTCTATTGTGGCTTACCGCAGCGCCCGCTCAATCGCCGCCGCCACCTGCCCCGCCAACGCCTCCGACCCCGCATCGAAAAAGTGAACATTCGCCGGCCGCTGGATCTCCGCAAGCCGCGGCAGCGCAAACGAGTATAGGTCGTTCATTGGGATCTTCAGTTCCTTCATCACCCCAGAGGCGATCGCGTTGTACTGCGTCAGATCCGCCACCCGCCGCGGCGGAGTAAGTCCGGTATCCGGAAACGGCGTCGTCGTCGCCCATATCAGCTTCGCCCCTGTCGCCTTCAGCTTCGCGGCGATCACGCGCAAATTCTTCTCGTACTCCTCCGGCGGCACCTGTTGCTTGCCGTGGTCCATGATGCGCAGATCGTGCAGCCCGAAATTGAAATGGATCACGTCCCACTTCAGCCCGGCAGGCGTCGCCAGCCACGAATCGATATTGGCGATTCCTCGCGACGTCGGTCCCGCGTTCACTGCAATCCGATGCACATTCGCCTTGCCCGCCAACAGCTTCCGCACCGGCAGCGTATAGCCAATCGAAATCGAATCGCCAATCAACAGCACGCGCGGAAGCCCCATCTGGTCGGCAATCGGAGCCAGCGGGTTCGGCTTGTCCTGCGCGAAACACGCCGCCAGCGCAGCGCTCAGTACGAAAATCCGGCGAAGGAGCATGGCACTCATCGTACCTCAGGATGGCGCGGAGCTGGCCGCCGGTCTACCACTTCACCAGTTCCACGCGGCGGTTCTTCGCCCGCCCCTCTTCGGAGCTGTTCGACACGATTGGTGCGTAAGCGCCGCATCCAAAGGTGTCCAGGCGATTTGCCGCAACTCCATATCTGGAGACGATTTCGCGAACCACCGTTGCCGCCCGCCGCCGGCTGAGATCCAGATTGTAGTCCGGCTTGCCTTGGTCGTCGGTATGGCCCACAACGTGGAGGCTCAATCGGGGATCGGTAGTCATCAGGCTCCCGATCTCCTTGAGCGTAGGCTCGGAATCGGCGCGGAGCGTATCTTTGTCCGTATCGAAGTGGATTCCGTACAAAGCAACTCTGCCGTCGTCCGCAAGAGCCTTCGACATGTCCGCGGCATTCAGCAGCGTCATGTTCACTTCCAACGCTTCCGGCGCGATGACAATGAGTTCGGCCAAAGCGCTATCTTTCGCCACAAGATTTTCAAGTCGTGGCGGGATCACTCCATCCTTGTAGCTGGTTACGAAGAGGTAGTAGTAGGTGGGCTTGGCGCCCTTCGACTTCACAATTAGAACGCGTTCCTGGCTCTCGTTATAGGCGAGGATCTGGCCAATCTGATCCTCGTCCGCGGCCTGATCGAGCGTCGGGCCGAACCATCCCTTCTCGTCGGCTCTCTTTTCGTAGATCGGTGTGAGCGCCAATCGTTGAAACTCGAGCTGGTAGTTGCGAAATAATTCAGCCGGCGAGCGGCCCGCGGGCGCCAGATAGGTATAGCGGGTAACCAACCCTTCGATCCTCTGGCTCTTCGCGTAGACAGTCGGCGCGAACCCGGTAGGCGGCCCGAGAGGCACCACAAACTCTTCGAATTTCGGCGCGCGATACCCGATGATTTCACTCCCCGTATAGCGCTTCACGCCAGCCGGATCTTGGGATCCCGGAACATCGGCCGCTCAGCGCGACGGCCAGTATCATCCAACCAAGCGCCCAGTGGGTTCTAAAGTTCATGGAAGTCTCCCGGTTGTCATTTTAGTTCAGTCCCTCACCGGACGTCTGCGCACCGTGCATCGCCCCGGACCCCGCCCGCGGAGAGCGCCACCAATATCAACGCTCTCTCGATCTACCTGCTTCTCAATCGACTACCGCCAATCGCCTGCTTCAGCCGAGTAGCGGCAGTGCGCGCGTCTCTACCTAACCCCGCGCCGCAGTCTCGGAGCCCGCCGGCAACTCCAGAATGTCGCGGACGTATCCGCCCTCAACGCCCATATGTCCCTTCTGTGGCTTACCGCAGCACCCGCTCGATCGCCGCCCGAACCTGCCCCCCGCATCGAAACAATGAGCATTCGCCTGCCGCTGGATCTCAGCCAGCATCGGCACCGCAAACGAGCATAAATCGCTCATTGGGATTTTCAGTTCCTTCATCACCCCAGAGGCGATCGCGTAGTCCTCCGGCGTCCCCAGCCACCAATCGATATTGGCGACCTCTCGCGCCGGCTACGCTGCGTCCCTCGATTCTGTGGGAACCGAGCGAAATCCCGACCCAGCGTTACGAGACTCCCGAGTACACGCCTCATACACCTTCGCACCCTCACCCAAGCCCGGTTGACCGCGGCACGAGACCAGTGTCTGGCTCCGGACGATCCCGCCGGCTGGTCCACGATCCTGAATGGCATCTGGCAGCGCTACTCCGCGTGGGTAGCCAGCCGCTGGGTGCGCGATGCCGGGAATTCCCGCAACCTGCGTCTGTTCAACTAGCGTGATCGATCCTGGTTCGAGCCAATCACAACAGAGGCGGCCAGAGATGGTGAGTGCGTATTCCACGCCCACGCCCACACCTGCGCCCACGCCCACCCCCTCACCCGCGACCTTGCCCCCGACCATCACCGCCTCTGCCAAGCCCAGTCCGAGACCCTACAGCACGCCTTCTTCCCCAACCTTGGCGCAGTTGGCCGGTACTCGGCCTCTTCTCCCTGGAAGGCCTCATCGGGGACGCAATCCTCACCGCGCCCGCGGCTTTCCGCTTTGAACTCCACTCGAACCGGGTCCTCTTCGCCGACCGCAAGGCGTCGAGCCTCTCCCGCTCGCCGCGCGCGGCTACGATTTCTGCTTCCCCATGTCGACGATCCCGCTCGGCCGGCTTCGCCGCGACATTCGCGCATGGCGGGAAGACCGTTCCCTCCGGCCGATCGCCGCAATGCTCTTCGCGGACCATTCCGAAACGGTGGAAGAGATTTCCGACTTCTGCAGAAACACCATCCGAAGTTCGCTACCTCTACGCCTTCTCCTCCACCATCGGCCTCTGGTTCAAACCCTTCGACGAATGGACCGAGGCCGACTGGCAGCACTCCGACAACCGCTCCCACCTCTACGACATCCAGACTGCGAAGGTGTCAGTCGCACAAGGAGCGATGCCCCTCGCCGAAATGAAGTCCAAAGGAATGCCATACAGCGATTTCATCGCCGGCCCCGTCAAGCCCAAGGCTTCACGCCCCCGAAAGCGCAAATCGTAACTCGGATCACTCGTCACGAATCGAGAGTCACTACCGTGCGCACGGCAACCTGCGCGCTAACCGGAGTGTAAATATCGATCGCGCTCCCTGCTGCGCGAATCGAAACCAACAGCGCGTATCGTACGCGGCAATCGTATCGCCTGTGATGCCGATTCTCCTTCCACCAACCGCCAACGGGCGCAACACCGATCGCCGAACGCTGCGCCAGTTCCGCCGCCGTTCCGTGCCAATAGTCGGAGTGAATCGAACCAACGTTCCGTATCCGGGAGAGGTACCAATCATCGGCGTCGCCGCGTACCGGTGGGAGGCCCTCCTCTTCTGCCATGGCGGCCTTGTTGATCCGCCGCCGAAATTCACCCACGGATTCGAGCGCCCGCTTCACTTCGAAGCGGAGGGCGTGCGACGCGTAGCGGTGCCGGCGCACCCAGCCGCGCTCGCCGGGATTCGGCTCCACAAAATAGGACAGCGTGACTCGGAGCTCAACCTCAGCTTCGCCCAGCGCTTCCAATTCCGTTCATGGCCACGGAAATTGATGCAGGTTCATGTCGCGGGACTTGATGCGGCCGCCATCGTTCCACAGCGGCTGTAGTTCGTCTTCGGCAATCAGTGTCACTTTGCAAATTATCTGGCGTAGAAGTTTGCACGCTATTTGGCGTACCACAGCCCGCCGGAGCGCCACGCTTGTCCGAGCGCCCCGTTTCAGGACCCGGCTGGTCGCCACGATCATGAAGCGGGGACGGGCGCACGCGCCCACGCTACTTCAGCGCGATGCCGACTTTCCGTCAAAGTGGATCGCCTGACGTCAGCGCGTTTCCCATTCCCTGCATTCGACCGCTCATACAGCCGAGCCCTGAAATGGTTGACTGCGGCGGTTCAATTCCGTTCTTGATGGCTCCGTGAAAGCGAAGGGAGTAGGAACTCAGTTTGTGGAAGTACGTCAGGGGACAGACGGTATAAGATTCAGGTGCTTTCTCTTCGGCCAATTATGGATGCCCTACAAGTGGCAAGACTGTTGGGACTACCAACGCGGCTGGGTGAGCATCAATGTATTATGCTCACGCTGTGGTCGCTTCCGCGACTCCTCCGCTGACCTAGAAAAACAGCGAACCTGGAATTCACCGCAGGTCCAGGTCCCCAAATTCTGCCTCCAGCTTCTCCCGGATTTCGCTTTCGAATTGCGGTTCGTACACCGTCCCCTTCAAGTGGTTCCGGAATGCTTTCCAGGCCTTCATGAACTCTTCAAGGAACAGCTTGTTCTCGTTGTAGCCCTCCCATCGCTTCGGCCTTTTAACCCGGGCCAACGTGACATGCAGGAGCTGTTTGTTCATCGGATCATGCCAGAGCGCCCAGTTCGATAGATCAAATGTCTCGACCTGTCCGAGGAAGTGTGCCGCACGGATGTCGTCGTGCTTCGGATTCGTGGACGGCGGGTAGAGGAAGAACTCGTACATCTTCCGGCAGTTCACCAGAAACGCGTGCTGAAGGTGCGTGTTGACCGGCGGGTCGAATCCCTTCCGCCGGTGGTGCCCGTTCACGACCATTGTCCCGGACGAGACCAGGTTCGCGTAGTCGTGAACGACGTGATGCACCGCAGCCAGATTCCGCTCTTGCTCTGTCATTATCTAGCCCGACTTTCGCAGTTCGCGTCTCAAACGAACGATTTTCAGGGTGATTTTCGTTGTAAGTGATTGAGGCCACGTTCGGCGAAAGTGAAAAGGGCGTGTAGTGAAGACCTACCCTCTTCCATTGCGGGGCGGGATCTG
>JBGSME010000966.1:0-3824 GCA_041740335.1 Bryobacteraceae bacterium
CCGCGAACTTCAGATGGAAGCCGGAGGGTCAATCGGCGAAGAAGCCGCAAATCATCATCTCTCGATAGCTCGAGAAACTCAGATTGTCCTCCGCTCCTCACAGCAAGAACACGGCGACCAAGTGCGTCGTAAGCTATGCCAACGAAAGTTTTCTTGTCCGGAACGAGCGAAGACAAATCTCGTATACGTACCGAAGAGGGATTGGCTGAATCCACCTCGATAAGTGTGCCGTGTTTTCGCACTACGATTGCGACACCGCCCGGACGGACGACCAACTCTCCTCCCCATGCGGGGTGATCGCCGTTTAGTCGAGTCGATTCAGATGGAAGAGCTTCCGAAAAAAGTGACCCGTTTGAATCGTAGTACCGAAGGGTATTGTGGACGGGAATCTCCTTCCATTGATCGTCTGCGGCCATCCCCAGAGCAGCCAGTCTTCCGCGCTCGTCAAACACCAAGCTCTTGATATGGAATGGATTGGTGCGAACCACCGATGTCACAGTGCCATCGCGCTTCATGAACACTAGCCCGGCGGAAAGTTGCCCGGCGGAGGATTTGGCGGAGATAGCCGCGACAATCTGATTACCGCCCGGCGCTACTGCTACGCTCCGAATCGCAGTTACGGCAGCGTCGGGAATCGAAAGGGTGCCGGTGAATAGCGTATGGCCTGTTCTGTCCACGATCGAGAGCGTAGTCTGGTCCATTTCTATGATTGGCAGAATTGTTCCGGTTCAGCTGGAAATGGAGAAGGCGTTCTCCCAGTAAGGTACAAGGAGAGAACGCATGAAGAAGCAACGGAAGCACTACTCGCCGGAAGAGAAAGTCGCCATCCTGAGGCGGCATTTGCTGGACAAGGAGCCGATCTCGAAGCTCTGCGATGAACTGGGCTTGCAGCCCACGGTCTTCTACCGCTGGCAGAAAGAGTTCTTCGAGAACGGGGCGTCTGCCTTCGAGCAAAAGGCACGGCCGAACCACACCGTCGAGCAGGAGCGAATCGCCTACCTGGAGAAGAAGATCCAGACGAAAGACGAGGTCCTGGCGGAGTTGATGGCGGAGCACGTCGCGTTAAAAAAAGAGATTGGGGAACTCTGATTGGGGTCTGGGTCCCGCATGACACGCGGGATCAGATCGTGGATTTCGTCCGGCGCTGGTCCGACAAGACCGGGATCGGCGCCGGGCGGTTCATCGTGTGGCTCGACATCACCGCCAGCAAGTTCTACGACTGGCGGGAACGCTACGGCAAGGTGAACGAGCACAACGGCTGGGTTCCCCGCGATTTCTGGCTGGAGGATTGGGAGAAGCAGTCCATCATCGGCTTCCATTTGAAGAACCCGCTGGAAGGCTATCGGCGGCTGACGTTCATGATGCTCGACGCCGACATTGTTGCGGTGAGCCCGACCAGCGTTTGGCGGGTGCTGGGGAAAGCGGGACTGTTGTCGAAGTGGAACGGAAAGCCGTCGAAGAAGGGCACCGGCTTTGAGCAACCGCTGACGGCGCATCAGCACTGGCACATCGATGTTTCCTATATCAACATCAGCGGGACGTTCTACTACCTGTGCAGCATTCTGGACGGCTGCAGCCGCTACATCGTCAACTGGGATCTGCGGGAGTCGATGACGGAGGCGGACATCGAGATCATCCTGGAACGGGCCAAGGAACTGCACCCGGAAGCGCGGCCACGGATCATCTCCGACAACGGACCGCAGTTCATCGCCAAGGACTTCAAGGAGTTCATTCGGATCTCCGGCATGACGCACGTCAGAACCTCGCCGTACTATCCGCAATCGAACGGGAAAATCGAACGTTGGCACAAATCGCTCAAAGGAGAGTGCATCCGGCCGGGAACGCCGCTGTCGCTGGACGATGCCCGGCGCATGGTGGAGGGCTACGTGGAGCATTACAACAACGTCCGCTTGAACAGCGCCATCGGCTACATCACGCCGAAGGACATGCTCACCGGGCGTCAGGCTGAGATTCACGCCCAGCGAGATCGGAAGTTGGAGGAGGCCAGAAAACAGCGCCAGGTTCGTCGTCAGAAGGCCGCGTGAAGAACGGCGGGCACACGTTGAGAGCCGCGCGGGTGAAATGGATAACTTCCGTATAGGCGACCAACTGCTCACGAATCGCTCGCGCTAACCTCCGCAGTTTGCGGCTTACACGACCAAGTGGCTGTGACACAGCGTTTCCGAATTCCGAAAAGCTGGAGCAAGTAACACCAACTCGCGTCCTAAACCATTTACGTCGCATCGTTGCTCGGACATCAACGCGAGACCATGCACTGGAGAAGATCGTCTGATGGCGGTATACTTTCCCGCATGTCGCCGCCCAACCTCGCACGTTGCGCACTCTTTCTGTTGTTCTCGTACGGCTGTGTCGGACAGGAGGTTCCCAATGCTCCTGATCCCGAAGAAACGCGCATCCGCGCTGTGGTGGATGACTACCTACGCGCACTGCGCCAAGGAGACGCGCGCGCTGTAAAGGCACTTATCATTCCCGGTGCGAGAGGAACGTCCGCCGGCGGCACAGGGAATGCGGAACTCGCAGTGCTTCGATCGCCCGCAGCGTGGCAGGGCAGGGCTAGCTTGCTACGGCGCATCCAAGTGTTGAGCCCGACCGTTGCCACGGCCGTGGGAGTTTGGCGACAATTCGAGGTTCCAGCGCCATTTGATGCTGGGACATTTCAGTACACGCTTCTTAGAACAGGAGAGGGATGGAAGATCGTGCATTCCCACGAAGCCTTTTTGCCGATCCCCGCAGAGCATCAGATCGCGGCTCTTATTCCAGACCCGGTCAGTTCTGTCGGCTCTGATGGCTGGATCGCTCTCTTCGACGGTCATGACACAGCGGCTTGGACGACTGCCGTGGTAGGAACGAAAATCAGCGATGCTTGGCGAATTGAGGATGGAGCGCTGATTCCGATGCCCAAAGGCACTCGCTCCGGACTGCTTACACGGCGCCGGTATCTCTCGTATGAGTTGCGGTTCGAATGGGCGGCAGCGACCGAGTCGAACTCGGGGGTGAAATACCGCCTCCTCACGTTTGACCGCTTCGGTGGCCGTTCTGGTGAGCCACTAGGCCCGGAATACCAGATCGCCGATGATACAGGCGATCCCGGCGCCAAGGTTGATGCACGGCAACGCAGCGGCGCTCTGTACGCAGTGATTCCCGTCGAGAAACCGGCCGCCAAGCCGTTAGGCGAATGGAACGAGGGTCGCATTGTCGTGGCCTCTGACCACGTCGAGCATTGGTTGAATGGCAAGATGACGGCCAGCTATGAGGTAGACATTCCGTTTGCCAGCGCCATTGCTCTGCAACATCACACCACCGAAGTTCGGTTTCGGAATATTCGGATTCGCCCGATGGCCCGGTAACGGAATCATCAGCGGCGCTGGGCGCATCACAAGTCTCCGCAGGCTGGAATCGTCGCTGCCTCGCGCGAGTAATACAAGGCGGCGCAGCGGTTGCCGCTCAAGCTTACCTGCGGTCACCATAATTTACTTGTGCGCTGTACCGAACTGCTCCTGGATCACGGCGTATCCGGAAGTTGGCCGCACTGGTGGCGGCGGCGCTACAATGATTTTGCCGGGCGAAACGGAAGCGGCACTGCGGGGACGCAACCATGCTGAGGGATAGCTCGGTGGCTCATCGAGACGATGAACGGCGGCGCGAGGATCACCTCCTTGCGCTGCCCCAACCTTCATCGGATCGATAGACCCCGATGCCTTGAAAATCCCCGCCCGAAGGGCGAAATACTCACTAACGGAGAGCGCCCTCTCTCCATTCACGCTGAACCAACACAGTTCCCTGTACGCCAGCCACGACTACAC
>JBGSME010000967.1:0-2156 GCA_041740335.1 Bryobacteraceae bacterium
GGATGGGCAGGGCATGGACGAGCAGTGGGCGGGCTACGAATACTATGGGAAGTTGTTAGGTGCGGATGGGGCCGGGCAGGGTCCGGCGAGTGGTCCGGTACAGGGTTCCAGGCAAAGTCCGGTGCGGCCGGAATGTCTGGATGCGGGGTTCCTGGCGATGGCGGAAACGCTCGAACCGCGGCGGCCCTTTCCCGACGCGCTGCGCAACCGGCAGTATCAGGACACCAGGTACACGAAGATCCCGCGGGCTCTGCGGTTCAACGACCGGGTGTCGATGCGCGTGGCGTGCGAGTTGCGGGAACCGTTTCTCGATCACCGCATGTTTGAGTTGGCGTTCCGGCAACCGCCGGAGCGGAAGATCGCCGACGGGCAGCGGAAGTGGATGCTGCGGAAAATCACGCGGAATCTGCTGCCGGGCGAAGTGGTGGAGGCTCCAAAACGTCCAGTGCAGACGCCGCAGCGGGAATGGCTGGCTGGACCGTTACGGGATTGGGCGGAGGCGTCGATTGAAGCCGGGCTCGGGGAATTCGGCGGTACGTGGCTGAACCGGGCGGCAGTACGAGAAGCGTGGGCCGAGTACCAGCGCGGGAATTCGGATAACAGCTTTTATGTGTGGCAATGGGTCAGCCTCGGGTTGACCGTGGAACAAAACAAGTCCAAACCAACGGAGGCGATACTTTGAGCGCGGTAGCAATTCAGGTCGACCATTTATCGAAGACCTATTTCATCGGCGGAAGGCAGTCCGGATACAAGACGCTGCGGGAGTCTGTGATGGAAGCCGGAGCGGGCCTGGTGTCGCTGCCCAAGCGGCTGGTGAAATGGCGCGGGAACAAGAGCGTGCCTCGGGAGAGCTTCAACGCGCTCGAGGATCTCTCCTTCGAGATCAATCGCGGGGAAGTTGTGGGTGTGATCGGGCGCAACGGGGCGGGGAAGAGCACGTTGTTGAAAGTTCTGTCGCGGATCACCGAGCCGACGCGCGGCCATGCCGACATCCACGGCCGGGTGGGGTCGCTGCTCGAGGTGGGCACCGGATTCCATCCGGAGTTGACCGGGCGGGAGAACATTTATCTGAACGGCGCGATCCTCGGCATGAAACGAGCCGACATCACCAGGCAGTTCGACGCGATCGTGGCGTTCTCGGAAGTGGAAAAATTCGTGGATACACCGGTGAAATTCTATTCGAGCGGGATGTATCTGCGGCTGGCATTCGCGGTGGCGGCGCACCTCGATCCGGAGATTCTGCTGGTGGACGAAGTGCTGGCGGTGGGTGATCTCGCGTTCCAGAAGAAATGCATGGGCAAGATGGGCGAGGTGGCCAAGCAGGGGCGGACGGTGGTGTTTGTCAGCCACAACATGGGGGCCGTGCGGTCCCTATGCGAGAAGGGAATTGTTCTCGAGAAGGGCCGGCTGGTAGAGCAGGGGGCGATTGGGCGAAGCATCGAGACCTACTACCGGATGGCATCGGCGGCCGAGCAAGTGGAGATCGACCCGACGCGTACTGGGTTCGGACCGGTCACGCTCTCCTCGCACGAATCGAGCACCATCGCCCAGGGCGATGAGATGGAACTGCGGACGGTGTTGAATCTTACTGAGGAAGTGGCCGGCTTCATCATGATCTGCAAGCTCGACGACATGAGCCAACGCAGCATTTTCCACTTGCGGCGGGACAGTCCCGAATTCCGCAGCGGGGCATGGCACGGCCGCTACGATGTGCGCCTGAAAGTGCCGCCGTTGTGGCTGGAGCCGGGGCTTTACACGCTGCACTTCAAGGTTCTGTTGTGGGGCAGTGTGGCGCAGCCGCGGCTGGTTTCCGACGTGCTGCATATCGACGTCGGCGGAGCGTCGAGCGGTTGGGGCGCGGTGATGACGCCGGAGACGCAATGGAATCTCACGCCGATGAGCGAGGCGGAGGAGTCGAAATGAGAGTGATGTTGCTGATACCGGATGGTGTCGGCATCCGGAATTTCGTGATCGGGAAGTTCCTGCACGCGCTGGGCCGGGCAGCCGACGTATGCGTGCTCCATGCAATTCCCGAGGGACTTGTGGAGAGCTATGCGAGCCAAGCGCCGCCGGAGGTGGAATGGCGGCCGATGGTGCCCTACGCGCCGGACCGGATGACGCTGTCGCTCCAGTATGCGCTCACCTTCGGGCATATG
>JBGSME010000968.1:0-3405 GCA_041740335.1 Bryobacteraceae bacterium
GCCGAATAGCCGGATCTTACGCGCTCGCCCGCTTCCGTACCGGTGACGCTCACCAGCCCGCTGGCGCACTGCACAATCAGATCCATCGCCGGCTCATCGCGCGACGGCCCGTCCTGCCCGTAGCCTGAAATCGAACAATAAATGATTCCAGGGTTCCTCGCCTGCACCGCAGCGTACCCAAGCCCCAGCCGCTCCATCGTGCCCGGCCGGAAGTTCTCGATGAGCACATCCATCGTTTCCACCAGCCGCAGACAGAGCGCGATGCCCTCCGCGTGTTTCAGGTTGATCGATACGCCGCGCTTGTTGCGGTTGTAGCCGAGGAAATAGTTGGATTCCCCGCCGCTGAATGGCGGACCCCACCCGCGGCCGATGTCGCCCCCTTCGCGCGGTTCCACCTTATAAACGCCGGCCCCGTAGTTAGCCAACAGCAGCGTGCAGTAAGGGCCGGCAAGGGCATGCGAAAAGTCGAGCACGCGGAGTCCGGCAAGGGCGGCGGGTGTGGTCAAGAGACCATTGTGCCCTACTGCGGCGCCGGGATCAGAATCGCACGGTTCTGCTTATTCTTAGATCGGGCTGGCACGAGTCTCCTATTGAGCTTCGCTAAATGGAGTGACTTTCGAAACTGAGCCGCGCACGCCAGCAAGCGGACTGACTCATTCGCATTGTCACCGTATTCGGCGAAGCTCGATAGGCCCATCGGGCCCAATCGTTAGAGATGCGGCAGCGCAGGCGGGCTCCGTTCCAGACGTTGAGTATCGGCTTTCGCGCCGAGTCGCAGTGCGGGAGGGCAGCGTTGCAGTGAGCATCACAGCCGCTCCGAAATAAATCGCCCCATCTCTCAAATCCCACGCCCTCAATCACATCTGGCCAATTATCCCCCTTGCCGCGCCCGCCCGGGTTTGCCGGTCTCGCCGCACCTTATGCTCTCCTCAAACCAAGCTCGACGACCAAGGAGAACCAATATGATTTCCCAGAAAAAGCTCGAAGCCAATCGCCGAAATGCGCAAAAGTCGACCGGACCTCGCACCGCCGAAGGCAAGGCCCGTTCCGCCAGGAACGCCACCACCCACGGGCTCTTCGCCGCCGACAACGTCATCTACACCATGGGCGAGACCGACGCCGAATATCTCACCTTCAAAAACACCCTCCTCGACGCGTTCCCCACCGAACACCCCATCGACCGCGTCCTCGCCGAGGACTTCATCAACTGCCACTGGCGTCTCCGCCGCGTCCGCCACATGGAGGCCGGCTACCTCGACTCCATGTGTCAGGAACTCCTCGAAAACGCCCGCGAGTTCAAACCCGCCCCCGACTACTCCAACACCGAAGCCCAACCCCGCGCCGGCGACTTCCGCCTCATCGGTAACGCCGGCTCCCTCGGCAATCTCTACCTCAACAACCTCTCCCGCTACGAATCCCGCCTCCGCTCCGCTTCCTACCGCGCCCTTGCGGAAATCGGCGCGAGCAAATTCGAACCCACCGCCGAGGAAACAGTCGCAGGAAAAATCGAACCCACGCTGTCGCAACCCGAGGAAAACGCCCCTGAACCCGCGGAAAAAATCGAACCCACCGGCGCTACCCTCTCCACGCTCCTCAACAACCTCCTCCCAATCTTCCTCTTCATCCTCGCTCTCCTCTCCGCCGCCCCAGCCACGGCAACCGCACCGGCAGGATCTCGCAACCTCCCTCCGCCAGTGCGGCTTCGAGCGTCCCGGCACGTTTCGGCCGCCATCGTGAGCCTTCCCAACGCCCCCCGTCCGCGTGCATCACTCAAATTGGGTCCTATACTTGGAGTTGGCCCTTTTCCCGGTGTCTCTTCCATGAACCTCATTGCCCTCGTTGGCGGCGAAACTCTCCTTGGCGCAGATGTCCGCGAAGCGCTTGTCGATCGCGTTCCTGACGCCAGCATCAGGCTCATCGGCAGCCACGATGAAACCATCCTCACCGCCGGGCAAGGCGAGGCCGTTGTGATGACCGGCCTCGACGCAGCCGCCATTGCCGAAGCACGCGCCGTGGTGCTCGCCGGCACCCGCGAATCGAGCCTCAAAGCGTTCTCCATACTCGAACGCTCCGCGCAGCGGCCTGTGATTGTGGACCTCACCGCCGCGCTCGAAGATCGTCCCGAAGCTCGGCTTCGTGCTCCCTCGGTGGAAGGCGGCGCACCCGGAGTCCCGTCCACAATCCAAATCGTCGCCCATCCCGCCGCGATCATTCTCGCCAAAGTGCTTCGCGCCGCGAAAGGCGCTGGACGCGCCGTGGCCACCATTCTCGCGCCCGCCAGCGAACGTGGACGAGCCGGCGTCGAGGAACTCCGCATGCAGACCGTCCAGTTGTTCTCGTTCCAACCGCTGCAGCAGGAGGTGTTCGGCGCCCAGTTGAGCTTCAACCTGCTCGCCGGCGCAAGCGGGCAGGACGAGCGCACCATCGAGCGGCATTTGGCGTCGTTGTTGAGCACCGGTCCCCCGGCGCCGATGCCGTCAATCCGCGTGATCCAAACTCCCGTCATGCACGGCTACTCAATCTCTCTCTGGGTTGAGGGCGCGGGCGATTTCGATCGGGAAGGCTTGGACCTTTGGGTCGATGCAGTGCCGTCACCGGTCGGCGTCGCCGGCGAAAACGGTATCTCGATCGGCTCCATGGAACGCGACCGCAATCACGGTTCGGCCATTTGGATGTGGATCGCCGCCGATCAGTTCCGCGTCGCGGCCCGCAATGCGGCTGATCTCGTCAAGGAATCTCTGTGAGGCTCTTGCTCACCGCTGCCTCCATGATGCTCGCCCTGTTCAGCGTGTCATGCGGCTATCATGTCACCGGCAAAGCGGACCTGATGCCGAAAAACATACACACCATCGCGATTCCGGCCTGGACCAACACCACCGTGCGATATCGCCTCGCCGAACGGTTGCCCTCCGCGCTCACACGCGAGTTCATCAGCCGCACACGCTATGACGTTGTCGCGGACCCCAACGACGCCGATGCGATCCTGAACGGTTCCGTGGTTGGCTACAATTCCTACCCGACTATCTTTGATCCCGTCACCGGCCGCGCCGCCGCCATTCAAGTGTCGGTCGTCCTCCAGGTGCGGCTCACCGAACGCGCCACAGGCAAGGTTCTCTATGATCGTGCAAGTTTCGAGGCGCGGCAGCAGTACGAGATTAGCGTCGACCCCGAGGCGTATTTCGAAGAGAGCGGTCCGGCGATGGAACGGCTCTCGAACGAAGTGGCGCGCACCGTCGTGAGCAGCGTTTTGGAGGCGTTTTGAGCCCGAACCAGTTTATCGATCAGGTCAGCAAAGGCAAAGCCGCGCCGGCATATTTGTTTCTGGGCCCGGAGTCCTGGCAGCGCGACGAATGCCGCAAGGCTCTCCTGGAAGCTGTTCTCGGTGCAACGGCGTCGGAGGAGGAG
>JBGSME010000969.1:0-1540 GCA_041740335.1 Bryobacteraceae bacterium
TCAGGGCTTGACCCGACTTTCGAAGAAAAACCACCTGGACGGACTGAAACAACGGTTTCGGCGCCGATAGAGATACTGGGTGCGGAGCGCGTCCTGCCGATGTTGATCGGCAATGAGGAAAAGAGACTCTTGTTAAAGGGAATTTTGACAAACCCGGACGATCTCAAACTACGGCTCGCCTATGCGGACAAGTTGCCCGCGGATCAAAAGCCGTATGCGAAGTTTATTCGTAACCAGGTGTGGCTGGCGCAGCAGAGAGAGAAGTACCTGGATGCGGAGTGGATCCGCGCGGTTGATGAGGACGAGGACTTGGAGGGCGCCTTCGGTTTCCTGTGGACACCGCCGGTGTTGCAGGATGGGGCAGTGACGTACCGCGAGTACCGGGCGGGGTTCATCGAACTGATCGAAACGAGCGCCGAATTCTTTCTGGAGAACGCCGTGGAGATTTTCAGCCAAGCGCCGGTGAGGCACCTAGTGCTGAATGGCGCGCGGGAGGCGATGGAGCGGCTGGCTGCGTCGCAGCATTTGCGAAAGATTCGATCCCTCGACTTGCGACACAATGAACTTGGCGACGCCGAGGCGCGTGTGCTGAGCGGGTCGGGCCAGCTTGGTGAGTTACGGTGGCTTAGTCTGGCGGGTAACCACATTACACGGGACGGTGGGCGAGCGTTGGCATTGGCGACGCGGGAGGGGCGATTTCCGTCGCTGCGATTTGTGGACCTGGGTGGAAATCCGTTCGACCCGGCGGATCGGCCCGTCTACGACGACGACGCCATTATCGGGTTCGACCAGCCGACGGAAGCACAGGAGATCAGTTCTATCGCGGATTTGCCGTGGATTCATCGCGGCCAGCGGGGCGAACGGTTCGAAGTGGCGGATCGCTATCGCTGAGTCAATAGCTCAGCTTCAGGTTATATTGCGACCATTCCGCAGGGATCTCGAGAAGCGGCCCCTGCATGGACGCTCGTTTTTCGCATAGTATCTGCGCCCACTGCCGGCCGCCGATTCGCGACAAATGAGCATGTGGCGCGGTGTTGACGTTGGTGTCGGCGGCATCCACAAAACAGCCATTCGCTTCGGCGATATTGTGCGCGGCCATAGGAATCGTGGGAGTTTGGCCGTCGCCCTGCATCTGCGCGCAGACGTGTTCGAAGTACTCCCATGGTTTGCGGACGCGGCCGGGCCCGGAGCGTTCCATCAGGTTTTTGGCGCCTGGGTGGACAAAGTCGGCAGCACCGAGAAACCGGACGCTGCCCGGCGGGTAGCCGGCCGATTGGATTCCGATCAAACGGCCGGAGGCGCTTCGGATTGCGTTTTGGGCTTTAGGCGCTAGCGGGATTATTGAACGAAAGATCTCGGCTACTTCCCGTCTGTCACTGCCGTTGGCGACCACTACTTGATCGACGACTGTCGATTCTCCATTTTCGAGATGCGCGCGGACGGATCCGTCAGGCTCCGTGTCCACGCGACGCACGCTGCCCGGGCAGAGGCTGCGCAGCCGCGGAGGCGGCACTTCACGCACGGCGTCATTGCGGCCGCT
>JBGSME010000970.1:0-2818 GCA_041740335.1 Bryobacteraceae bacterium
TGCTGGTGCCGGGAAAGTTTGTCGAGGGGGTCGCCGGTGACGGCTGCGGCGACGAAGGAGAGGCCGGCGAGGCGGTTGGGGCCACGGTGAGGACTTTCCTCGAAATCCCCGAAGGAGGGGTTGTGCGCGGGGGTGTCCGGCGTGCCGGGGACGGCGGAGCGGTCAAAGATATCCTGGGCGAAAACATCGGTGCAGCCGGCTTCCTGGCGGCGGAGGCGGGAAACCTGCCAGTCGAGGGTGGCGACGCTCTTGAGGAGAGAGATCTCGATGGGATCATCGAGGTTGCGCGCGGTGCGGAGGTAAGAGGCGAGGTGTTCGTTGAAGGCGGCGTCGGACTCTCCGATCGCGTAGACGACGCAGTCGGCGGAATAGATGCCGTGTTTGATGGCGTTGCGCGAGGAGCGGAGACGGCCTTCGACGGTGCGAGGGCCGGTGGATTTGAGAGCGTTGCGGCGATTGGCGGCGATTTGCCGTTCGGTAGCCATGGGTAAGTCCTCCTTAATTCGGTCAATAATCACGCCCTTTTAGGCGGGCGATTCCAGTGTCGCACGGCTCGTCAAGTGTTTCCGGGGCCGGAAAATCGGAAGTGGCTGGGAGCGTGGGACTTATCGAATTGGAAATGGTTGTGACCGGGTTGGGGCGCTACACGCTACACTAGGAGTTTTCCAACCTTATGAGCATCACTCCGCGCACCGAAGATTTCGCCACATGGTATCAGGACGTCGTCCTGCAGGGCGACATGGCCGAACCGGCCGAAGTTGTGAAGGGCTGCATGGTGATCAAGCCGAACGGGTACGCGGTTTGGGAGCGCCTGCAGGCGGATCTGGACCGGCGATTCAAAGAGACAGGCCACAAGAACGTGTATTTTCCGCTGTTCATTCCGGAGAGTTTTCTGCGGAAGGAAGCGGAGCATGTGGAAGGCTTCGCGCCGGAGTTGGCGGTAGTGACGATTGCGGGGGGGAAGAAGTTGGAGGAGCCGTACGTGGTGCGGCCGACGTCGGAGACGATCATTGGCCATTTCTTTGCGAAGTGGATCCAGAGCTATCGGGATCTGCCGCTGCTGTACAACCAATGGGCGAACGTGGTGCGGTGGGAATTGCGGACGCGAATGTTCCTGCGGACGTCGGAATTTTTGTGGCAGGAAGGGCACACGGCGCACGCGAGCGAGGAAGAAGCTCGTGAAGAGGCGGTGAAGATGCTGCATGTGTACGGGGATGTGGCCGAGCAGGTGATGGCGATGCCGGTGATACGAGGAGTGAAGTCACGGGCGGAGAAGTTCGCGGGGGCGGCGCGGTCATTTTGCATTGAGGCGATGATGCAGAACGGATTGGCGCTGCAGGCGGGAACGAGCCACGAATTGGGCCAGAATTTCGGCAAGGCGTTCAACGTGCAGTATCAGAGCAAGGAAGGCAAGCTCGAATATGTATGGCAGACGAGCTGGGGAGTGAGCACGCGTTTAATCGGCGGGCTGATCATGACGCACTCCGACGATAAAGGCTTAGTGCTGCCGCCGAAGCTGGCTCCGGTGAAAGCGGCGATTGTTCCGATTTACCGGAAGGACACCGATAAGGGGGCTGTGCTCGAGACGGCGGGGCGGATTGCGGCCGATTTGCGCGGGGCGGGAATGGAAGTGGAATTGGACGCGCGTGAGGAGCATAGCGCTGGGCATAAGTTTTTCCACTGGGAGAAACTGGGGGTCCCGTTGACGATTGAATTGGGGCCGCGGGATATCGCGGCGGGGCAGTGCGTGGTGAAGCGCCGGGATTTGGGTGTGAAGGAGCCGATGGGGTTGGAGGGGTTAGGGGCTAAGTTATCGGCTGTGTTGGAAGGGATGCAGGGAGAGTTACTGGCGGCTGCGCAACGGCGGATGCTGGAGAATACGGTGGAGGCGGAGACGCTGGATGAGGTCCGGGAGATACTAACGCCCGCGACGGCAGAGAAGGGCGGGGGTAAGTTTGTGATGGCTTACATCAAAGACGATCCGGAGTGCGATGGGAAGGTGAAGGAGTTTCGGGCGAGCGTGCGGTGTACGCCGGTGGGGGCGGATCCGTTGGGGCGGGATGGGGAAGGTAAGTGTATTGTTACTGGGGAGACGGTGGGGCGGCGGTCTGTGATCGCGAAGGCCTATTGAGGGTTTGGTGGGTGGGTGTTAGGAAGGTCATGTGATCGCCTTCGACGGCGAAAGGCTCGTGGGGCGCGGCGTGCGCTTATGACACGAGGTTGACCTTGAGGTTACCGCTCCCTCGCGGTCGCGGGTCGGTTTCGATTGCGGTCGGTTTCGATTGCGGGTCGGTAGCTAAGCTTCGACGAGTTCGGTGACGTGGGCGGCGACACCGGCGGTGAGACCGGGCAGGCTGTAGCCCCCTTCGAGGAGGCTGACCAAACGCCCGCCGGCGTGCTTTTCGGCGATTCCGAGGAGCACGGCGGTGAGGGTTCGGAAATCGGTGTCGGTCAACTGAAAGCGGCCGAGGGGGTCTCCGATGCGGGAGTCAAAGCCGGCGGAGACGAGGACGATATCGGGTTTGAAATGATCGGCGGCGCGGGCGAGGTCCTGCTGAAAGACGGCGACGATTTCGTCGCGGCCGGAGCCGGCTGGGAATGGATAATTCAGTGTGGACCCTTCGCCTTTGCCTTCGCCGCGTTCGTTGTGCATGCCGGTGCCGGGGTACCAGGGATGCTGGTGGGTGCTGAAGAAGAAGACGGACGAATCCTTGTAAAAAGCGTCCTGGGTGCCGTTGCCGTGATGGACGTCCCAATCGGCGATGAGGACGCGTTCGACGCCGTGCTTTTTCTGTGCGTAGCGGGCGGCGATGGCAAC